>DASXWF010000237.1:0-7198 GCA_036503835.1 Polyangiaceae bacterium
GTCGAGCGCTGCGAGCACCGCGTCGAGCCCGAAGCGGCGGGCGGCGGTCTCCTGAAACACCTCGGAGATGCGCGCCAAGCGCAAGGCAACACCCTTGCTGACATCGATCTCGCGCTCGACGAACGCTTCGAAGGTCGCGTAGCCCTTGGCGTCGAAGAGACGTTCCTCGGCGATGCCGTGCAGGACCTGGCTGAGCTCCCAGAAGTTCTCCGCCAGGTTCTTGCGCAGCGCCCGCACGCGGCCGAGCGCCGTGTGCAGCTCGCCGATGCGGGCCTTGATGCGATCGGCCTGGTCGGGCGTGCGCAGGGTGGCGCGCGCGCTGCCGGGACGCGGCGGCTCGAGCATGCGAGCGGCGGCTTCACGGGCGTGGCGCTCGGCGTGACGGGCAGCCCACGGCGCGGCGCCGCGTCCGCCCGGCCTGCGACCGGGTGCCGGAGACGAGGGTGGGGGCGGTACGCGCAGCGTTTCGAGCGGGGCCGGCGGGCGCGCCGAGGCCCGCAGGGCGGGGCGAGTGGACGAAGGCGGAACGCTCGGCCGCCGCTCCTGCCGCGGTTTTGCCTTCTGGTTTTTCTTGCCCATTCCTCGCTGACCCCGCATGGCCCGTCCCGAGGACGCCGACCTTTCTTTCTCGAGCCTATACTACGCACGCCTTCGAGCAAGAAATGCGAGACCCAAACGCCCCGAATCCCCCCGCCGAACGGGGAGAAGTCCCGAACGACACGCCGCGCCGCGTCGCCGTGGTGGTGAACGGCCGGGCCAAGAACGTGACCGCCGAGGTGATCTCGACGCTCGACCGCATCCTGGAAGGTTCGGATCTGTTCGTCTCGCGGCGGATCGAGGACGCTCGCGAGATCGCTCAGACGCTCGTGGTGCGCGGGTACGATACGGTGCTCACGGGCGGTGGCGACGGCACGTTCACCGTGATGGTTACCGAAGTGGTTCGTGAGGCGCGCAAACGCGCGGCGCACCTCCCGCGCTTCGGACTGCTGAAGCTCGGTACCGGCAACGCGCTCGCCTGGGTCGTCGGCGCGCGCGAGGTGAAGGGGGGCGAGGTCGGGGCCGACATCCGGCGACTGTGCGAAGAAGCGGGCAGCCGGCGCGTGCGCTTCGTCGAGACGGAGGGCATCATCTCGCCGTTCTGCGGCTTCGGCGCGGACGCAAGCGTGCTCGCCGACTACGGTTGGGTGAAGCAACGCTTCGGGCAGACGCCGCTGCGCAAGTTCGCGACCGGCATTCCCGGCTACGCGGTCGCGGCCGCGACGCGGACGCTGCCGAGCCTGTTGCTCGGAAAGACGACGCGCTGTCGCGTGACGAACACGGGCAGCGAGGCCTTTCGCGTCGGAGCGCTCGGGAGCGTGGCCGGTCGCCCCTTTCCCCCGGGATCCGTGCTGTACGACGGACCGATGCGGCTCTGCGCGCTCTCGGCCATCCCCTACTACGGCTACGGCTTTCGCATGTTCCCGTACGCCGAGGACCGCCCCGACCGCATGCAGCTCAGGATTTCGACGATTGCGCCGCCGGAGTTCATCCGCCACTTGAAGGAAATCTGGCGCGGCGAATACGAAAATCCGAAGGTTCTGTTCGACTTTCTGGTGGACGGCGTGACGCTCGAGCTCGACCCGCCAGCGCCATTTCAGGTGGGCGGCGATCCACGCGGCGATCGCGCGCGTGCCGACGTGCGGCTGTCACCGACGCCGATCGAGCTCGTCGACTTTTACGCACCGCCGCGCGCCGAGCCCACGGGGGAATCCGATGCCGGGTAGGCGATTGCTGCTCGGGCTCGGGCTCGGGCTCGGGCTCGGGCTCGGGTCCGAGGCTCTGGCGGAGGAAGGGCTCGCGGCGAAGATGGAGTGCCGGCTCGAGGCGGGTACGGGGCGGTTACTGTGCACGGTGGCGCTCGCGGCGCCCGCAGGCAGAGTCTTGAGCTGGAGCGACGCGCTGGTCGTGGCGGCGCCGCCTGCGGCTCGGCCGTTGCGCTCGCGGGTCGCCAGCGGAGGCGGCCGGCCCGATCGGATCGTGATCGGCTTCGTGCTGGGAAGCGGGGAGGGAGGGCGCATCGATGTCGTGGTGCGCGCCGTCAGCTGTCCGGCGCTGCCACGCGGCGGGGCGTGCACGCCTGCGCAGCGCAAGGTGAGCTACGAGCTCGAGCTGCCCGGCGCGCCCGGCTGAACGGCCACGAACTTGGCCCGGAGGGGGCGATTCCGCTAGCCGGGTCGAGGCATGAACCTTCCGGGGCGCTTGAAGTTCACTACCCTGGGCGACCTGCTCGGCACGTTGCACCGGGCGGAGGCCACGGGCGTGCTCGAGATCGTCGAGCCGAGCGGTGCGCGCGCCGGCATGAGCCACCGCGTGAAGCTTCGTGCGGGACTGGTGGACGGCGTGGAGACCGATCTCGATCATCTTCGGCTGGGCGAGCTGCTCGTGCAGCACGGGGGACTCGATCGCGAGGGGCTTTCGACCTTGCTGCGGCGCATGGTGGAGGAACCCGAGCGCCGCGCGGGTGAGATCATCGTGAAGGAGCGGCTCGCGAGCGCGGCGCTCGTCGAGGCCGCGCTACGCTGGCAACTGCGCCTGCGCATCGACGCGGTCTTCCGGCTGCCGGACGGGCTGGTTCGCTTTCACGTCCGGCGCAGCGACTCGCGGTCGGGCGGCTTGCGTTCCCTGCTCACGCCGCGCGATTTCCTGCACGGCCGGCGGCGCGCCCGGCGAGAAGCCGCGTCGGCCACGGCGCTGGCACAGTTGGACGCGCGCCGTGCGGAAGCGTATCGGTTGCTGGGATTGGAGCCGGGCGCCGACGCCCTCGAGGTTCGGCGCGCCTTCCGCAAGCTGGCCTCCGAGCACCATCCCGACCGGCATCCCGGCGCGAGCGCCGGCGAATTGTCGGATCTCGTGCGGAAGTTTTCACGCATCACCGCCGCGTATCACTCCCTCGAACGCTGAGGCCGTCGTGGCGTCCTCGGCGCCGCGGAATCGCGGAGTGGGCTGCTCGTGCTTCAGCCGAAGCGCGCGCGGTAGGCATCCTCCTGAAACCCGACGAGCGCGAAGTCCTTACCGACGACGAGCGGCCGCTTGATGAGCTTCCCGTCGAGCGAAAGCGCGTCGAGCGCGTCGCTTTCGCTCATCCCTGCGAGCCGCTCCCCGTACTTCCCCGCGCGGTAACTTTCTCCGGAGGTATTGAAGAGCTTCCTTACGGGCAGCCCCGAAAGCTTCAGCGCTCGCGCGAGCTCGGCCTTCGACGGCGGCTGCTTCACGACATCGACGGAGTCGATGTCGATCCCGAGCTCTCCCAATAGCGAGAGCGCTTTCCTGCACGTGGAACACTTCGGGTACTGATACACCTTCGGCTTCACGCGGCGCAGTGTAACGCCCCGGGCGCCTCGGGTGAACGCTGGTTTCGCGGCTCTTCGGCGGCTCGTCCGAGGCGATCAGTTAGAGGGCGAACTCGCTGCCGCGCGCGCCGGGTCAGCCGGCGTTACGGAAGACGGCGCGCCCGACGAAGAAGGGACCCATCTGGGAAATGAACTCGGAGGTTTGGCGCGTCGCGCGCATGGTCTGCACGATGTGGGAGAGGGGGTGCAGGGTCTTGCCGATGAGGCCGATCACGAATTCGTTGTCGTGCGCGTCGAGGCCGTGGCACGCAAGGCGGACGTCGTGCGCGAGGTCGGCCCCCGCGTAGGTTTTGCCGATGGTGCCGTGCTCCCGCAGGATGCCGCCCTGTTCGCGGGGTTCGAGCCGAGCGAAGGCGCCGCTGCGACGAAGCGGGTACCAGATGGCCCAGGGCCAGGCTTCGTTCAGGACGGTCTCGCGCGGTCGCTCGAGGATCCAGTGCTCGAGGTCGGGCTCGAACCCGCTCGAGTAGCTGCGGCCGAGCATGGTGAACTCCGGGCGCAGGGTGATGCCCCGAAGTTCGGGAGCCGCGAGCGCCGGGCGCACCTTGTTGACGAAGTCGAGGGGCTCGTCACTGAAGGTGAGGACGCCGACCCCGAACGGGTCGTTCAGGTCTTCGTAAATCACGGCGCCGATTCCCGCCGTCGCCAGGGCTCGGCCGAGGACCGCCGTGCACTCGGCCGGGTTGCCCGGACAGCTGAAGACGAGCAGTTGCATGAAGAGCCGCCGGTCGAGGAGCTGCGGCTGTCCATCACGCTGCGCGCCGCGTTCGCGAAGGTCGAGGGGCGCGGTTTCGCCGTGCGAGGGCTGGCTCATGAGCGGAGCTTAGCCTGGATTTCGGCGTGCTCCGGCCCGGAAAGGGAAGCGGCTCCGGCCCCCCGGGCGCTCGCTGGCTCGCCTGCCTGGGCGAAGGGTTCGCACGTGATAGGCTCCGCCCGCTTGTCCTCCGCCCAGAACTTCAAGAATCCGCCGAGCGTGCCGCCCGCCTCGTTCGCCGCCGCACAGGTGCACGCGCTGCCCGCCGGGATGCGGGATCTGTTGCCGGAGGAGGCGCGCGCACAGTCGCTGCTCGCGCGCTCGCTGCTCGGCTCGTTCGCGCTCCACGGTTACGAGCTCGTGACGTTGCCGATTTTCGAGTACGCGTCGGTGCTGGAACGCGGGCTCGGGTCACTGGCCGAGGACGAGGTGCTGCGGTTCATCGAGCCGGAGACGGGGCGCGTGGTGGCGCTGCGTCCGGACATGACGACTCAGATCGCTCGCCTGCTGTCGGCCCGCCTCGCCGACGCTCCGGGGCCGGCGAGGCTCTGCTACCAGGGCTCGGTGCTGCGCCGGCGGCGCGAGCGGGCCCGGCGCGAGCGCCAGATTCCGCAGGCGGGCGTGGAGCTCGTCGGGCTTTCCGGGCTCGAAGGCGATCTCGAGGTGTTGGGGGTCGCGGCCGCGTCGGCGCGCGCAGCCGGGCTCAGCGACTTTGCGCTCGATCTCGGGCACGCGGGGATCGCGGGAGCTCTCCTGGAAGGTGTCGCGGAGCCGGCGCAAGCGGCGATCGTCGAGGCGCTCGGCGTGCGCGACACGAGCGAGGTGACGCGCCGTGCGGAGCGCTACGGTGTGCGCGGCGCTTCGCTCGAGGCGCTCGGCGCGCTGCCGAGCCTGCACGGCGCCGAGTCGGTCTGGCCGCTCGCCGAGCGAGCGCTCGCGAATACCCCCGCCCGGGCTTGCCTGGACGAACTCAAGCGTCTGTGGGAGGCGGCCGGCGCCGCGGGCGTCGCGCCGCGCCTGCTCGTCGACCTCGCCGAGACGCGGAATCTCGCCTACTACACGGGCGCGATGTTTCAGCTTCACGCCAAAGGGCCCGGCCGTGCGCTGGGCTCGGGCGGCCGCTACGACGGGCTGCTCGGCCGCTTCGGCCGGGCTCGCCCCGCCGCGGGATTCTCCTTTGGTCTCGACGAGCTGGCGTGGGCGCTCGAGCTCGCCGAGAAACCCCGCGAGCCGGCCCCGCGCCTGCTCGTCACCGGCAGCGCTTCCGAGGTGCTTTCGGGGCTCCGGGGCTGCGGTCTGGCCGCGGCCGAGGCTCCCGCGGGCGATCCGCTCGCCTACGCCCGCGCCTGGCGCTACACGCACCTCGTGGAAACCACGCTCAACACGGCGACGCTCGTCCGCGTGGACGACCTCGCGCGCGAAGCCTTGCCGCGCGACGCGCGCGCGCTCGGCGCCGCGGCGCGCGCGCTGCTCGAGTTGGGCTCGCAGGATGAATAGCCGGGGACTTTTCCGGAGACGAACCGACCGATGAGTTTTGGAATGACAGACGGGCCGACGAGAACGCCGAACACCGCGAGCTTTCGTGGAACGACCGCGCAGGGCGGAGCGAGGGGTGAGACATGTCGGTCGTAGCCATCGTGGGTGCGCAGTGGGGCGACGAGGGGAAGGGCAAGATCGTCGACATCTACACGGAGTTCGCCGAGGTCGTCGTCCGCTACGCCGGCGGCCCGAACGCCGGGCACACGCTGGTGGTCGGCGACCAGAAGATCGTCGTACGGCTGTTGCCCAGCGGGATCCTGCGCACCGGCACGCTCTGCGTGCTCGGTCAGGGCATGGTGGTCGATCCGGACGTCCTGCTCGGCGAGATCGACGAGCTCCAGCGCCGTGGCCATCAGGGGCTCGAGAGCCGGCTCGCGTTGAGCGACCGCGCGCACCTGATTCTGCCGTACCACGTGCTGGTCGACACGCTGCGCGAGTCGAAGGCGAGCGACCGCGCGCTCGGCACGACCAAGAAGGGCATCGGTCCCGCATACGAAGACAAGGCTCGCCGCACCGGCGTGCGGGCGGGGGACCTCCGCCACCCCGAGCGGCTGCGCCAGCGGGTCGAAGCGGCGCTCGCTAGCTGGGCGCCGACCATCGCCGCGCTCGGCGGCACTCCGCCCGAGCTCGACGCGCTCGTCGGCGCGCTCGAGAAATGCGCGGGACGGCTCGTGCCGCTGCTCCGCGACACGTCCGCGCTCGTGAACGACGCCCTGAAGTCGGGCAAGCGCACCATGCTCGAAGGCGCGCAGGGAACGCTGCTCGATCTCGACCACGGCACCTACCCGTTCGTCACCTCGAGCTCGGCGGTCGCGGGCGGCGCTTCCGTCGGCGCGGGCATCGGCCCGAACCGCATCAACACCGTGATCGGGATCACCAAGGCGTACACGACTCGCGTGGGCGCGGGCCCGTTCCCGACCGAGCTCGGCAACGCCGAGGGCGATCATCTGCGCGAGGTCGGCGCGGAGTTCGGTTCCGTGACGGGCCGCCCGCGCCGCACGGGCTGGCTCGACCTGCCGGCGCTCCGCTACGCGGCTCGCGTGAACGGCTTCGACGGCCTCGCCCTCACCAAGCTCGACGTGCTCACCGGTCTCCCGAAGTTGAAGGTGTGCGTCGCCTACGACACGCCCGACGGGCGCGTGAACGATCTGCCGCTCGACCTGCTCGATCGTCCGGAGCTCTTGAAGCCGGTCTACGTCGAGCTCGAAGGCTGGCAGGACAAGCTCGAGCATGCGCGGGTTCTCGACGAGCTGCCGAGCGCCGCTCGCGCGTACATCCGCTTCCTGGAGACGGAGACGGGCGCGCCCATCTACCTCGTGAGCGTCGGCCCGCGCCGCTCGGAAACCATCATGCTCCACAACCCCTTCGTGGGTCGCGCCGCCGCACCGTAATCCCCTGAATTTTCGCGCCCGCCCGTAAACGTGTCCGTGCCCGTGCCCGAAAACGGTGCAATCTAGTTCCTCGCGGCCGGGTTCGTTCGTCGTTCGTTCGTGCCGTGTGCGTGGGGTGAGATCAT
>DASXWF010000238.1:0-7877 GCA_036503835.1 Polyangiaceae bacterium
CGTTTCAACGCTCGAAGGGAGTTCGTCGTCATGTTCACTCAAGCCATCAGAAACCATCCGAACCAGTTCTTTCGTCGCGCGGCGTGCAGCGCCGCGCTCTTGGCGCTCGCGTCCGTTCTCGTAGCGTGCGAGAACCCGCCGCCAAGACCTCCGGGGGGCGCTCCTCCCGCGACGTCCGGCACCGCGCCGGCGCCGAGCTCGAGCGTGCCGGTGGAGGTGCGGCCGTACGTTCCGCCGATCGTCAACGTCGGCATGCGCGACATTCCGTTTCAGAACGCATGCACGAAAGTGAAGGTCTCCGTGACGGTCGAGCAGAGCACGCCGAGCGGCAAGAAGACGCTCCAGAGCAGCGGCGAGATCACTTCGCAGAATGCGTCGTTCCAGCAAACCAACGGCCAGAGCATCGACTTCGCGCAGCCGGTGAAGATGTGCGTCCGGATCGACGAGCTTCAGGGCTACTGCCCGTTCGTCAGCGTCGGACAGACCTGGTGTTTCGAGGGCATCCTCGAGCGTGGCGCGGGCGTCGCCGAGCTCTACCGCATCTGGAGTGAGTTCAAGAGGCAACCGTAGCTGCGCGAGGAGGGACGGTCGCGAGCGTCCGCCCGCGACCGTCGCCCCATTGTGCGGCGGTCTTGCCACTCTGCCTTGACATCGTGCGTCCACGCCCGAGGGAAGAGGGGGCAAGCATGACGAACGCCATCGAAACGACAGGCCTTACCAAGACCTTCGGGGAGACCAGGGCCCTCGACGATCTGAATCTGAGTATCCGCGAGGGCTCCGTGTACGGGCTCCTCGGTCCGAATGGCGCCGGCAAGACGACCGCGATCCGCGTCCTTGCCACGCTGCTTCGACCGAGCGCCGGGACTGCGCGCGTGCTCGGGCTCGACGTGCTGCGGGACGCCGCCTCGGTACGCCAGAAGGTGAGCCTCACCGGGCAGTACGCCTCGGTCGACGAGGATCTGACCGGGCACGAAAATCTCGTGCTCGTGAGCCGGCTGCTCGGGATGGCCTGGGCGGACGCCCGGAAGCGCGCCACGGAGCTTCTGAACGCGTTCGATCTCGCGGAGGCGGCGGAGCGCCAGGTCCGCACCTTCTCCGGCGGCATGCGCAGGCGCATCGACATCGCCGCGAGTCTCGTCACGCGGCCCGCGCTTCTGTTTCTCGACGAACCGACCACCGGCCTCGATCCGCGCAGCCGCAACCAGGTTTGGGATCTCGTGCGGCAGATCGCCGCCGAAGGCACGACGGTGCTTCTGACGACCCAGTACCTGGAAGAAGCCGACCGGCTCGCCGAGCGCATGGCGGTCATCGATCATGGCCGTGTCATCGCCGAGGGTACGAGTCGCGAGCTCAAGGCGTCCATCGGCGGCAACGCCCTGCGGATCGAGCTCGTCAACGCCGATCAGCGTGACCAGGCACGGGCGCTGGTCCTGAGCCGCATCGCCGACGGCGTGTTGCCGAACACCGATCCCACCACGATCTCGGTGCAGGTTTCCGACGCAGCGGTCGCGGCCGACCTCTTGAGCGCGCTCGCCGGCGCGAAGATCGAGCTCAGCGACTTCTCGCTGGGCGCGCCGAGCCTCGACGACGTCTTTTTCGCTCTGACCGGGCGCGCCGCGGAGAGAGCCGGCGCCGCCGCGAAGCCAGGGGTGCCGTCGTGAGCGGCGGCGGATTGGCGGGGCGTGACGCCACGCTTTTTTCGCGCGACCGTCCAGCGCCGGTATCGGCGGCGTCGGCGGTGGTGACGCTGGCCTGGCGCGCCATGCTCAAGATCAAGCACGTGCCGTTCCAGCTCTTCGACGTGACCATCACGCCGATCATGTTCACGCTGCTCTTCACCTACGTGTTCGGCGGCGCGCTGGCCGGCTCCACGGATCAGTACATTCAGTTTTTGCTGCCGGGGATCTTGGTGCAGACCATCGTCTTCATCACCGTGTACACCGGGATGGGGCTCAACAGCGACATTCAGAAGGGCCTTTACGATCGGTTCCGGTCGCTCCCGATGTGGCAGCCGGCACCCGTCCTCGGCGCTCTCGCGGGCGACGTCTTCCGCTATTCCGTGGCGTCGCTCTTGATCATCGTGCTGGGCGTGATCCTGGGCTTCCGTCCGGGGGCGGGTGCGCCCGGCGTTCTCTGTGCGTTCCTGCTCGTGCTGCTGTTCGCGTTCGCGCTCTCCTGGATCTGGATCATCTTCGGAATGAAGGTCAAGACGCCGGAGTCGGTGCTGACGACGAGCTTCGTGTTTTTGATGCCGCTCACGTTCGCGAGCAACATCTTCGTCGACCTGAAGACCATGCCGCCCTGGCTTCAGGCGGTCGTACGACACAATCCGGTGACGCACCTGGCGGATGCTTCGCGCGCGCTCATGCACGGCGGCGACGCGGCCGCCGAGGTGCTCTGGGTCGTCGTAGCCTCTGCCGTCATCATCGCGATCGCCGCGCCGATTGCGCTCCGGATGTATCACCAGGAGCGCTGAACCGGGTTCGGTTCCGTCGGGTTCGGTTCCGTCGACCTCGCGCCCGCCGCCGCACCGAGATCGCGCCGAACGTCCAGACCACGGGGTGCTGACACGGCCGTGGGCTCGCGCCCCCAAAAAAATCGTTGCCGAGCCTTGCCCAAAGGACCGGCTCACGTTCCTGATGGTGGACCGTCGGGAGTTCTGGCAACGAAATGGAACCGCAAGTGTGCTCGAACAGCTTTTGCTCCGTTCGCCGTTGGTGGGGGGTTTTGGCACCGCTCGCAGCCATCTGGGGATGCGACGCGCAGGTGGGAGAGGAGTACCGCGGCGAGCCGTTGTTCAGTCTGCAGGGGACGGTCGTTCTTGCCGATCCGAGCGAAGCTCCGGACGTCGTGCCCGCTATCGTTTTCTACTCCTGGGACCAGGAGTACAAGATCATCGACGGCGAGGTCCAGGGGGAGTTCCCCGCGCGGTTCCGGATGGACGTGACGGAACCGCCGCCGCCGGAGGCGCTCGGGCCGATCGACGGACAGGAAGGACGCGCGACGATCGGAAGCATCGTGGTTGCCCCGCGCTCGCACCCCAAGACCGCACCGTACCTTTCGGGGCAGGGGCACAGCGATTTCGAGGACGAGGACCCGGACGACGGGTACCTGTTCTTCGAAAATCTGTGCACGGCGGACGGGGCCTGCCTCGAGCGCACGCTGTTCTGTCACGAAGAGCCGTGTGAAACGGTGTGGCAGACGGAGGGCTTCGATCAGGAACTCTATTCCCATCCTTTCGTGCTCTCCGATTCGTCAGTTGACATCATCGACACCACCTACTACTCGGAGTGCTCCCGGACGGGTTGTTTGGCGCTGGTTGCCTACTGCACGGCTCCCGATGCCTGCGAAAGCGCAATCCGCAGCTGCCCCTGGATCACCGGTCCCTACACCACCGTCGGGAGCGACGGGCACATCAGGCGCTGCGAGCTCGTGGAACGGACCGGCGACCCGTCCATCGAGGAGATCGAGCGTTTCCAGCAAGTCGCACGCGGCTACTACGTGGTCTATTCCGACGAGGCGTCCAATGCCTTTCCGGGGCTGGAGCTCGAAGCCGGATACAACCTGATCCGTCTAGCCGAGCCGGAGAGTCGAGAGCAGTGGCACGAGAGCATGCGCTGCAAGGACGAAGCCGCGCGTGGCGCGGTCGCTCGGTACAACCTCGAGCACGGAACGAGTCTCGTGCCCTACGACGTTTGGGACGACGAGCAGACGCTTGCCATCGATGCGCTGGCGGAAGAGCTCGCGAAAGCCTGTCCGGAGGGCGGCAACCGCTGGGAGGTCGTCTCGGATCCGCTCGCCGTGCCCCTTACCTTCGTGATCGGGCGAGAGGCTTCGGCTGGCCCCTGACGATGCCCGATCGTGAGGTCTTCGCGAGTCTCTACCAGCGCTTCGCCCCGGTGGTGTTTCGGCGCGCGCAGCGTCTCCTCGGTACGGAAGCGGAGGCGCAGGAAGTGGTTCAGGACGTGTTTCTCTCCCTGTACGAAAAACCCGAGCAGTTTGCCGGCAAGAGCTCGCTCACGACGTTTCTCTATTCGGTCACGACGCACGCTTGCTTCACCCGCCTGCGGAATCACCGCACGCGGCAGCGTCTGCTCGCCGAGCACGTCGGCTACGGGTCGGAACCCGCCGCGGGCGAGCTCGGTCAGGAGAAGCTCTTGCTGCTACGCCGGGTGGTGGCCGAGTTGCCGGACGATGTCGCGTCGGCGCTCGTGTATTCGTGCGTGGATGGGATGAGTCATGAAGAGATTGCGCGGCTGCTCGATTGCTCGCGACGGCATGTCGGCGACTTGATTGCGCGTGCGAGCGAGCTCGCGCGGCTGCACGCGACGGAGACCCGGGCATGTTGAGCGAGCTGCGATCGCCGCGTGGCCCCGGGTGCCTTTCCGACCTCGTGTTCGACGCTTGGTCCGCGGGTGAGCTCGAGCCGGACCGGGTCCGAGCGGCGGCCGAGCATCTCGCAGGCTGCGAGCAGTGCTCCGCTCGTGGCCAGGAGCTCGATCGGCAGCGAGCGCAATTTCTGGAAGGCGCCCCGGAGTTCGTGGCGCCCGGCACGAGGGCGCCACGGCGCGCCCGCGGACCACGATGGCCGGCTTGGGTGGGCGGCTCCGTGGCGCTCGCCGCCGTGCTGGCGCTCGCGGTCGGAAAGCTGGGCGAGCAACCCGAGCTGTCCGAAGGTGACGGAACGCGCTCCAAGGGGCCGGCGCACCTCACGTTCTTCGTGAAGCGCGGGACGCGCGTCCTCGACGGCGTGCCCGGGCAGTCGGTGGCCCCGGGAGATCAGCTGCGCTTCGCGGTCACGAGTGCCGTGCCGACGCACGTTGCCGTTCTCAGCCTGGACGCGGCAGGTACGGCGAGCATTTACCATCCGACGGACTCGCCCCGCGCGACGGCAGTCGACGCGGCGCAGCGCTTTGCGCTGGCGAGCGCCGTCGAGCTCGACGGCGTGCTCGGCAAGGAGGTCGTGTTCGGAGTGTTCTGTGAGGCTTCGTTCGAGGTCGAGCCGCTCAGGAAGGCGCTTTCGTCCGAGCATACGCTCGCGCCGCCCGCTGGCTGTGAGCTCGATCGACTGGAGCTCGTGAAGGAGAAGCTCCCGTGACGCTGCGCGTTCTCGGGCTCGCTCTCGCTTTCCTTCTGTGTTCGCCGCCGGCGTGGGGAGCGGTGCACCGGTTCGCCGTCATCGCGGGTAGCAACCAGGGCGGAGCGGATGACGCGACGCTGCGCTATGCCGAGTCCGACGCTCGCAAGGTCGCGGAGGTGCTGCGCGATATCGGCGGGTTCGACGCCGCGAATCTCACGCTCTTGCTCGGCGAAAGCGCCGACAGCCTCCGCCGCACCTTGATCACGGTGAACGATCGCATCCGTGCGGCGCAGTCGCTCCCGGATACGGAGACGGTGCTGTTCGTCTACTTTTCGGGCCACGCAGACGCACAGGGGCTGAGGCTCGGGCGGTCGCGCTTCGATCTCACGGAGCTCGCGCAGCTCGTGCGGGGTTCGTCGGGGACGTTTCGGCTGCTGGTGCTCGACGCGTGCCGTTCGGGTGTTCTCACCCGCGCGAAGGGCGGGCGCCCGGTCGCGGCGTTCGACGTGAATCGGAGCGCGGGGCTCGGCGGCCAGGGGCTGGCCTTCCTCACGGCGAGCTCCGCCAACGAGGACGCCCAGGAGTCGGACCAGCTGCGAGGCTCGTTCTTCACGCATGCGCTGGTTTCCGGCTTGCTCGGCGCCGCGGACCTCGATCACGACCGCACTGTCGTGCTCGAGGAGGCCTACCGTTACGCCTACGACGCGACGCTGCGCGCGACGAGCCGGACGTTCGCCGGCACGCAGCACCCGACCTTCGCCTTCGAGATGCGCGGGCAGGAGTCGCTGGTGCTCACGCGCCTCGAGCCCGCGAACGCCACGCGCAGCGTCTTGTCGCTGCCGTCAGGTACCGAATTTCTGATCCTGCGCGATCACGAGAACGGCCCGGTCATCGCCGAGGTGCTCGCCACGGGCGGGCAGCGCCGCCTGAGCTTGCGACCCGGGCGATATTTCGTTCGAGGTCGCGGCAAGGACGTGCTTTTCGAAGGTGCGTTCGCGCTGGCGGCCGGCGCAAACGTGAACGTGGACCTCGCACGCCTCGAGCGTGTCGAGTACGCCCGGCTCGTGCGCAAAGGCACGGGGGATCGGCGTGTCGCACACGGGCCCGACGCCGGAGCGATCGTTCGCTCGCGCTTGCCGAACGCCGGTCATGCCTGCTGGGGCGCCGTCGTCGGCTATCACTTCGATTTTTCGAGCGTCACGCTCGCCCCGCGCGCAAGCTTCTGCGCGAGCGGCTTCGAAAACGCTGCCGTCGAAGCGACGACGCACGAGTACGCGCTGACCGTCGCGGTCGAGCATGCCTGGGACCTCTCCTGGTCAACGTTCGCGCTGGGTGGCGGCGCAGGAGCGGCGATCACGCATCAACGCTTCGCGACACAGGGAAGCGCTCCCGATCGCGTCGGGACGGCGCCGCTCGCATTTCTTTCGACGCGCATCGCGCGAAACGTGACTTCGAGCCTGTTCGCCTCGCTCGAGCTTCGCGCCGAAGGACATCTGATGGAACTTCAGGAGCGCGCGACCCTCCCCGCCGAGCTCCAGCTCGAGTTCGCCGGGCGCGCCAGCGCGGGCATGGGGGCAGAATTCTGAGCTCGGGCGTAGGCTTTAGTGGCAACCGACAACTGGGAGTGTGGAGCATGAGAACGTGGTTCAGAAGGCGTGGAAGCGCGGTTTCATCGTGGTTTGGGCTCGGCGTCCTGGTGATGTCTTCGGCTTGCGGGAGCTCGCCGAGCGGTTTTCTCGAAACCGAGTCGTACGTGACCGAGGATGGCCAGGTCGAGCGACAGGGGGGTTCGGGCTGCCTCGGGATGGATGCGCCGCCACTGCTCGGCGATTGGTATTGGGAAGGCGGTCCGGAAAGCACCGCGACGATTGACGGCAAGACCACCCGCTTTGCCTACCGATTTCGCTACGAATGGAGCGACGAGGGCGTCCATTTCTCGCTGAAGGACGGCGACGGTGCGGAGGTCGCTGCACGCGACTACGACGCGGACTTCGCCGACGCCGGAAGCACGGATGAAGTCAGCGCACGGGTGACGGGGGGCAGCGTGCGCTACGTCCATCGAGCGGTGGAGCGGTGCAGCGACGCGCACCAGGCGAATCCCTAGGGGGGCGCGCTCGAGCTCTGAGCGTGGCGTGAATCGACGCCGAGCAGCACGGCCGCGCGCGTGAATCCCGCACCCTGCGCGTAGAGCGCCGCGAGTTTGGCCGAGCGTGTCTTGCCGGTCGCGTAGGCGAGGGCGAGGTTCGCAATCGGGCCGCACGCGCCGAGATGTCCGCGCGTCTCGTATACGCTCGCGACGACCGCCGGGTCGAGGCCGAGCAGCTCGGCAATCGCGCGCGGCACCCAACCGCGCGGCTCTACGGTCGCGAGGATGTCGATTCGCTCGAGATCGATGCCGGCGGCCTGCGCGAGCTCGCGCAGGGTCTGCGCGCCGTACGCGACGGTGTCCCGCTGGAGGAGCTTGGCTTGCGCGCGGTCGCGGGTGCCGACCCGCAGCGGTCCGCCTGCCTGCCACCACGGCGCGTCCTCGGCGTCCGTGTCGCCTCGCACCCAGGTGACCGCCGGAGCAAATTCACCGTGCGTGCGGCCGAGCGTGGCGAGGATGGGGAAGCGTCCTTGAGAGCGGACGACGACGGCGGTGGCGGCGTCAGCGAGACCAGGCGCCGCGGGATGCAGCATCGGGAAGGCGCGCAGGAAGAGGTGCGATTGGGTGAGTAGCACCGTGCTCGCCTGGCCGGACGCGACCAGCGCGCTAGCCAGCTGGATCTGGACGAGCGCGGTCGCGCACGCCGCGTCG
>DASXWF010000239.1:0-2318 GCA_036503835.1 Polyangiaceae bacterium
CGACGCGGCGTGCGACGTCGTGCCGTGGACGCACCGCCTCTTTCAGCATCGTGAGTTTCGGGCTCGATACGCGCCGATGAGCTTCCGCGGGCTCGTGCCCTTTCAGGCGGAGGGTACCGTCTGGGTCCGCAAGAATTCCCCGGTCGCGCTCGAAACTACGGAGAGCACGCTCACGGTGAAGGCTCCGCTGCTCGCGCGTTCGGGCGGGGTGGCGCTGCTCGACGAGAAGGGGCTCGTGGTCGAGGTTCCGCCCGGACGCGAGCTCCGCGTGGACCGGATCGGGTCGTTCACGCGCGTCGTCGACGTCGACGCCGAACCGGCGATCGTCGCCCGGATCGCCGGCCACGACGTGCTGAGCCTGCGAAACCGCGGCTCTGTCCCGGCGCGCGTGCGCTCGGTGGTCCTGGCGCGCCGAGACGCTGCAAAATGGTAAGAGCCGCGGGACGATGACCCCATCGGCCGGCGCCCGGCCAGCGCCCGCGGGTCTCCTGCGGCGGCTCTTGGCGCTGAGCTTCGCCTACCGGAGCGAGTGCCTGCTCGTCTTCGTCCTCCAGAGCTTCCTTTTGGTGCTGGGGGTGACGGGTCTCGGGCTGAGCGGCGTGGCCGTGGACGTGCTTCGCGCGGCGCTGCAGGCCGAGGCGCCGGAGCCGCGCTGGCCCTTCGGGATTTCGCCGCCCGTGGCCTGGGACACGCACCGCACGCTGCTCGTGATCGGCGGCGCGGTGTTCGTGATGGCGGCGGTTCGGGCGCTGCTTTCCTATTCGTACCAGATCGTCGTCGGGCGCCTCGTGCACCTCGAGCTCGTCCCCGCGCTGCGGACGCGCGTGTTCGACAAGCTCCAGCGCCTGAGTTTCCGCTTCTTCGACGAAAACGCGACCGGCTCGATCATCAACCGCGTGACGGGCGACGTGCAGTCCGTGCGCTCGTTCGTGGACGGCGTGCTGCTGCAGGGCCTGATCATGCTGCTCTCGCTCGGCGTGTACCTCGTGTACATGCTGCGCACGCACGTGGCTCTGACCGGGGCGTGCCTCGCGCTCACGCCGCTGCTCTGGTTCGTCACGCAGCGCTTCTCGCGCCGGGTGCGGCCCGCCTACGCGCGCGCCCGCGAGCTCTTCGATCGCATGGTGCTCGCGATGTCCGAGGGCATCCAGGGCATGCTCGTGGTCAAGGTCTTCGGCCGCGAGCGCGAGGAGCTCGCGCGCTTCGGACGGCACAATCGCGAGGTGCTCGAGCAGCAGCACGCGATCTTTCGCCGTGTCTCGCGCTTCAGCCCCACCGTCAACGTCGTCTCCCAGCTCAACGTCGCCGTGCTCCTGCTCTACGGCGGCTCGCTCGTCGGCGAGAGCGCGCTCTCGCTCGGTGAGCTGATCGTGTTCGCCGGGCTGCTCCAGCAGTTTTCCGCGCAGGTCTCGAGCATGGCCGGCATCGTGAACACGCTGCAGCAGAGCCTGACCGCGGCGGGGCGCGTGTTCGAGGTGCTCGACGCTCCGCTCGAGGTGGCGTCGCCCGAACGACCGCTGACGCCGGCGCGCTCGGACGGGC
The DNA here is from genome assembly GCA_036503835.1 of Polyangiaceae bacterium. Classification (GTDB taxonomy): domain Bacteria; phylum Myxococcota_A; class Polyangia; order Polyangiales; family Polyangiaceae; genus PMG-095. The sequence goes on from DASXWF010000239.1 coordinate 1,543, forward strand.
GCATCCGTTTCGAGGCGGTCCGCTTCGGCTACGACGCGGGCGAGCCCGTGCTCCGCGACGTCGATTTCGAGGTGGCGCCGGGCGAGTGCGTGGCGATCCTCGGGGCGACCGGCGCGGGCAAGAGCACGCTGCTCGGTCTCGTCCCGCGCTTCTACGACGTGACCGGAGGGCGCGTGCTCGTGGACGGGGTCGACGTGCGCGATCTCGATCTCGACGCGCTCCGGCGCCGGGTCGGCCTCGTCTTTCAGGAAAGCTTGCTGTTTCGCGCCAGCGTCGCCGAAAACATCGCCTTCGGCGTGCCGGCGGCGAGCCGCGAGCGCGTCGAAGCCGCGGCGCGCATCGCGGGAGCAGCCGACTTCGTCGCCCGCCTGCCCGAGGGCTACGAGACCCTACTCGAAGAGAGCGGCATGAACCTCTCGGGCGGCCAGCGCCAGCGCCTGGCGATCGCGCGCGCCGTCCTCGCGGAGCCGAGCGTGCTCTTGCTCGACGATCCGACGACGGCCGTCGACGCCCGAACCGAAAGCGAGGTGCTCTCGGCGATCGACGCCGCCCGGCGCGGGCGGACCACGCTCGTCGTGTCGAGCCGGATCGCCGTCCTGCGCCGGGCCGATCGTATCCTCGTGCTGCACGAGGGCCGCATCGCGGAGGCGGGTACTCACGAGGAGCTGCTCGCGCGGCGCGGCCTGTACCATCGAGCGGCGGCCCTCCAAGCCGCCGACGCCGAGAGCGCGGAGTTGCTCGCGGCCCGGGAGCAGCGCGCATGAAGCGACCGCCGC
>DASXWF010000240.1:0-12353 GCA_036503835.1 Polyangiaceae bacterium
CCTCGCTGAAAGTGCAGATCCGCGGGGAGCTCCGTGAGGCGCTTCAGGCCAAGCTGCAGCGCCCCTTGCGGCTGGAAGAGGAGGAGCTGCCGTTCAGCGCGCTCGGCCTCGACTCCATCGCGCTGCTCGAGCTCGCCTCGAAGCTCGAAGAGCGCTACGACGTGACGCTCGCGGACTTCGCGGCCTACGAGCACCCGACGCTCGGGTCGCTCGCGGCGCACGTAGCGGAGCTCCTCGAGGCGAAACCGGCCGCGAGCGGCGGCGCGCCCGCGCGCGAGCCCGCCGCCGGCGCTTCCAGCGCGGCGCGGCACGAGCTCGAGCTGCCGCTCTGGCCCATTCGTGAAGGCAGCTGAGCATGTTCGGCAACCAAACCCGCCACGGCCTCGAGCGAACCTTCGACGCGCTCCGCGGCATCGCGCAGCGTCCGCGAGCCGAAAACGCGGCTCGCCGGCGGAGGAGCGCCGCCCCGCGCTTCACCGCGGCGCTCACCGACTTCCGGCCCTGGCAGGTCGGGCGCGTCTATCCGCAGGACGCCGCGCTCGACTACACCGCGTGGCTGCTCGCCGTCGCGGAACGCAATCGGTCGCCGGCCGCCGAACGTCCGAGCGCGGAGCAGTGCTTCGAGCAGTACCGCGAGCGCATCCGGCGCTACGGTGCGTCCTCGTCGGCCATCGCACGCCGCCAGATCGCGACGTTTCCGGAGCGAATCGCGCCCGACGCGCGCGGCGCCCCCGACCTGCCCGTGCTGTTCTCGGAGCCCGGGCCGCACTTTCTGGCCCCGGGGCTCGAGAAGCGCATGGATCACTTCGCGTCCGTCGCGCTCGGCTGCTTCGAGTCGCTCTATCGCGACGAGCGCGACGCGCCCGACGACCTCATTCACGTCTCGTGCTCCGGTTACCTCTCGCCGAGCCCGGCGCAGCGCTACGCCTCGCGCCGCGGCTGGGAAGCGACCCGGGTGCTCCACTCGTATCACATGGGGTGCTACGGAGCCTTTCCGCCCGTGCAGATGGCGCTCGGGCTGCTCGCCAGCGCGCACTGTGGTCTCCCGCGCAAGAGCACGCGAGTAGACGTGGTCCACACCGAGCTGCTCTCGCTGCACGCGGACTTCACGAGCGTCGATCCCGGGTCGCTCGTGAACATGACGCTCTTCGCGGACGGCTTCGTGCGCTACAGCCTGGTACCGTCGGCGAGCCTCTTGCGCGAGGGCGGCTCGGGGCTCGAGGTGCTGGCCATCGACAGCCGGCTCATCCCCGACTCGAGCGACGAGATGACCTGGAAACCGCGTTCGGACGTCTTCGAGATGTACCTGTCGAAGGCGGTGCCGGCGCAGATCCGGAGCGCGATCGTACCGTTCGTGCGCGAGCTCTCGGCGCAGGCCGGCTTCGATTTCGAAGCGCACAAGCACGATCTCTTCTACGCGGTGCACCCCGGCGGACCGAAGATCCTCGACCACGTCGGGGAGGCGCTCGGCATCGGCGCGGAGAAGCTCGAGCTCTCGCGCAAGATCCTGTTCGAGCACGGCAACATGTCGTCCGCCACGATCCCGCACATCTGGGCCGAGGCGCTCCGCGATCCGGCCGTTCCCGAGGGAGCGCGCATCGTGAGCGTGGCGTTCGGGCCGGGGCTCACCGCCACGGGCATGGTGCTGCGGAAGCTCTGAAAGCGAAGGGAGTCGGAGGAGTATTCGGATGACGGACGAGCGTCGCCCGCCCGAGGCGAGCGCGGATTTCGAACGGAACCACCTGCTCGCGCGGCTCTTCCGCTGGGAACACGAGCGCCCCGAACGGATCGCCTTTCGGTACCTCGCTCGCGGCGAGGAGGAAGCCTCGCGACTCTCCTGGGCCGAGCTCGCCGGGAAGGTCCGGGACACCGCCGCCGAGCTCCAGCCGCTGACGGAACCGGGAGATCGGGTGCTGTTGCTCTTCGAGCCGGGGCTCGACTTCATCGTCGCGTTCCTCGGCTGTTGGGCGGCGGGGGTGGTGGCGGTGCCGGTCGCGCCGCCCAAGCCGCGCGAGGGCTTCGCCAAGGTCCTCGCCATCGCCGCCGATTCGACGCCTGCGCTCGTGCTCACGACCGAACGCCGCGCCGCCGACCTGCGTGCGCGCGCCGCGGAGGCCGGGGCGATCGCCGAGCTCGGCGTCCTGACGGTGGATGCGCCCGCAGCCTCCGCGAAGCAATTCCGGACGATCGCGCTCGGCCCCGAAAAGCTCGCTTTCCTCCAGTACACGTCCGGCTCGACGGGCACGCCCAAGGGAGTCGCGGTCACTCACGGCAACGTGCTCGCCAACGAACGCATGATGGTCGAGGCGTTCGCGCAGCACGAAGACTCGGTGGTGGTCGGCTGGCTGCCGCTCTATCACGACATGGGACTCGTCGGGAACGTGCTCTGCCCGGTGTACACCGGCGGGCAGTGCGTCCTCATGAACCCCGTGGACTTCATCGTGAGGCCGGCGCGCTGGCTCAAGGCCATCTCGCGCTACCGCGCGACGACCAGCGGCGGGCCGAACTTCGCGTTCGATCTCTGCGTCGAGCGCGTCTCGCCGGACGAGCTCGACGGGGTCGACCTGCGTTCGTGGCGGGTCGCCTTCTGCGGCGCCGAGCCCGTGCGCGCTCGCACGCTCGAGCGCTTCGCGCGGGCCTTCGCGCGCGCCGGCTTCGACGCGCGCGCCTTCACCCCCTGCTACGGCATGGCGGAGTGCACTCTCTTCGCGAGCGGTTGCGATCACCACACTGCGGTCGAAGAGCTCTGGCTCGAAGGCGCCGCGCTCGAAGAGCACCGCGTCGTGCCGGCGAACCCCGGAGCGAGCGGCGCGCGCAGCTTCGTCGGGTGCGGCCACGCCTGGCCGGGCCAGGAGCTCTTGGTCGTGAACCCCGACACGAACGAGCCGGCGCGCGCCGACGAGGTCGGAGAGATCTGGATCTCCGGCGACCACGTCGCCTCCGGCTACTTCGGCGACTCCGAACGCAGCCGCCACGGCTTCGGCGCTCGGCTCGCGCGCGACGCGGCGCGCCGCTACCTGCGGACGGGCGACCTCGGCTTCTTCCGGGGTGGGCAGCTCTTCATCACCGGCCGCCTCACCGAGATGATCATCATTCGCGGTCGGAACTATTACGCCGAAGACATCGAACGGACTTCCCAGAGCGCCGACGCGGCGTTCCAGGGCCAGGCGCGCGCGAGCGCTTTCGCGCGCGAGATCGACGGAGAAGAGACGCTCGTCGTCGTCCAGGAAGTGCGGCGAGACGAACTCGCCGCGCTCACTCCCGAACGACGCGCCGCGCTCGAAGGCCGCATCCGCGCCGCCATCGGCGACGAACACGGCGTCCAGCCGCGCGAGATCGTGTTGGTCCGTCCCGGCGGAATTCCCTGCACCACGAGCGGCAAGGTCCGCCGCGGCGAATGCCGTTCGCTGCACGAAGACCGGCGCCTACCGTATCTCTGACGCGCGTAGGCGCCGGCGAGGATCTCTTTCCGATGACGGTTCGTTACTCTTCGTCGTCCGCGAGGTACCCGAACTTGCCGCTCTGGAAGTCACGGAACGCGGTCATCACTTCTGCTTGCGTGTTCATCACGAACGGCCCGTAGGCGACCACCGGTTCGTCGATGGGCTCGCCGCTCAGGACGAGCAGCTGGACCTCTCCGTCCGCCTCGACGTGCAGCCTCTCGCCGTCGTTCTCGAAGACGGCGAAGTCGTGCACCGTGACGGCCGTACCGTTGAAGGTCGCGTCACCTTTCATCACCAGCACGGCGAGGTTGTGTCGAGCCGGGAAGTCGAGATCGACCGTGCCCTGGTCGTTCAAACGCACGTCGTACACGTCGATGGGCGTGAAGGTCAGCGCAGGGCCGCGGGCGCCCCGAAATTCACCGGCGAGCACGCGCACGCTGCCGGCGCCGTCGGGCAGCGTCACGCTGCCCATGCGATCGGCCGTGATGGCCTGATACCGCGGCGGATCCGCCTTGTGCGCCTGGGGCAGGTTCACCCAGAGCTGGGCCATGTGGAAGGTACCGCCGCGCCGGGCGAAATTCTCCTCGTGATACTCCTTGTGCAGGATGCCCGAAGCGGCTGTCATCCACTGCGCGTCGCCCGGCCCGATCACGCCGCCGCCGCCCGCGCTGTCGTGATGAGCGACGCTCCCCTCCCATGCGATGGTCACCGTTTCGAACCCGCGGTGCGGATGGACTCCGACGCCGCGGGGGCGCGCGCTCGGCGCGTAATCGTACGGCGGGTGGTAATCGAGCAGCAGGAACGGGCTCAACTTCTCGAAGGCGGCCGGGATGTGCGAGAAGTACCCTGCGACCCGAAAGCCGTCGCCCACCCAGTGGAGCGCCGGCGGACGGTACACGCCCTCGATACTGCGGCGCCTGCCGCCCGGCGCGGTGTCCACGCTGTTCGCGGTGCGGATCTCGGTCGAAGCCGTCATGGTCATGGGAAATTCTCCGTAGCGAACAGCCTGCGCACCCGGAGCTCACAAGACAATGTCGAGGAATCGAACTGTTTGTTCCAGATTTTGGAACAATCCACGGTCTGAAGTTCGTGCGAAGGCGTTCGATTTCGTCGCCATGCGTTCCTACCCGGCCGCTGCTGGTTCGAACACCAGGCGCCTTTGCAGGAGATCGAGGAAGGCGACGACGGGGGGCGCGAGGTGGCGGGCGCTCGGGTAGAGCGCGAAGATCGGGACGGGCGGCGCGGACCAGTCACGAAGAATCGGGACGAGACGTCCGGTTCTCAGATCCTCGGCGGCGAGGTGCTCGGGCAAGAGGGCGATGCCGAAGCCCGCGCGCGCCACGGAGCGCAGCATCTCGAAGTCGTTCACGACCAGGCGCGGAGCGACGGTGATTTGCGCGCTCTTGGCGCCGAAGCGAAGGTCCCAGGTGCTGCCCTCGGGGGCGAAGGTGATGCACGGCTGCGACTCGAGGTCGGCGATCTGCTTGGCGCGGCGGAGGCGGGCGGCGATCTCGGGAGCTGCGACGAGACGGCGGCGCAGCGTCCCGACGCGCCGCGCGATCAGGCTGGAGTCCGGGCTCGCGCCGGCGCGTAGCGCGAGATCGAAGCGCTCCTCCACCAGATCGACGCGCCGATCGGTGCACACCATCTCGATCCGCACTTCGGGGTAGAGCCCGAGGTACTCCGCGACGAACGAGCCGAGCACGGACATCGCGACCGGCAACGTGACGCGCAGGACGCCGCGGGGAGTCGATTGCAGCTCGGCCACGGCGAGCTCCGCCTGCTCGACCTCGGACACGATGCGCAGGCAGTGCTCGTAGTAAACGCGCCCGATGTCGGTGAGCTTCAGGCTGCGCGTCGTGCGCTGGAGCAGGCGCGCGCCGACACGGGTCTCGAGATCGGCGACCTTGCGACTGACCGTGGACTTCGGCAACTCGAGCGCCTTCGCGGCGGCCGTGAAGCTGCCGCCTTGCACGACGCGCGTGAAGACCAGGATTTCCTCGAAGTCGACCGGGAGCCCACGCGCCGCCATGGGACAATCTTTCGCCCAACCGCGCAATTTTTCCAATTCCACGCGGCGGGCGACGAAAGACCGCGCGCCACGGCAGGTTTCAGGGCACGAATGAGAACGCCAGGAAGGCGAGCAGCAGCGCGAGGTGCGTGAGTCCCTGGAGCGCGTTGCTGCTGCCACGTCCGAGCGTGAGGCCGCTCGTCACGAACGTCAGCGTGAGGAAGGCGACGTTCTTCGAGTCGAGCCCGAGCACGAGGGGTCGCTCCGTGACGATCGCGAACGCGCTCACGACCGGAATGGTGAGCGCGATGCTGGCGGCACCCGAGCCGAGCGCGAGGTTCAGGCTGGTCTGGAGCGCGTTGTTGCGTGCCGCCGAGACGGCCGCCCAGGTTTCCGGGGCGAGCACGAGCAGGGCGATCACGATGCCGACGGTGGCGCGCGGTGCTCCCACGGCCGTGATCCCCGCCTCGATGGCTGGGCTCAGCGTCTTGGCGAGCCCGATCACCGACGCCAGGCTCAGCATCAAACCAGCGAACGCGAGCCACGCCATGCGCAGGGTAGGTGGAGTGTGTTGCTCCGTCACCCGCGCCTCGTCGCCGGGGACGGGCTGTTCGAAGTAGTCCTTGTGCGTCTTGGTCTGCGCAAACAACAAGCAGCCGTACAGCACGAGCGAGGCCGCGGACGCGAACACGAGCTGCGCGGTGTTGTAGGTGGGGCCGTGGGTCGAGGTCGTGTAGTTCGGCAGAATCAGCGTGAGGGCCGAGAGCACACCCAAGACTGCCAGCAGCGAGCTCGTACCGCCCGCGTTGAAGCCGACTTCGCGAAAGCGGAGGCCGCCGACCAGCAAGCAGACGCCCAGGATGCCGTTGGTGACGATGATGACCGCCGAGTACACGGTGTCGCGCGCCACCACCGCGGAGTCGGGCGTGTCGTTGGTCATCATCGACACGATCAGGCCGACTTCGATGACCGTGACCGCGAGCGCGAGCACCACCGCACCGAGCGTGGGACCGACGCGCTCGGCGATCACCTCGGCGTGGTGCACGGAGGTCATGACCGAGATGCCCAGCACGAGCACCGCAAACACCGTCCACACTGCCGAGCCGCCGCCGACGCTCGCGATCACCCACAGCGCCACGATCGACGCGAGGGACGAGACGTGGCTCGGGTGGATGCCGGCGAGGATCGCCGCCTGGTCGCGCATGCCCATGCTCGAGCCTTACAGTGAACGCTGGAGGCGGGCGAGCCTCGGCGGCCAGGGCGGTGGGCCGGAATTGCGGGCCGCGGCGGTGCTCGAACGGAGTGTGGCGGTCGTGATCGTTCGCCGTTTCCCCTTGCGTTTTTCGCCCGGAGCCGCAAGAGCCTTGCATGAACCTCGAATCCATCGCGAAGGGGGCTTCGCTCTCGGAAGTGATCATTCGCCTGTTCGTCGCCGTCCTCGCCGGCGGGCTCATCGGCTGGGATCGCGAACGCCTGGACAAGCCCGCCGGGATTCGCACCCACATGCTGGTGGGGCTCGGCGCCTGCACCTTCACTCTGCTCGGGTTCGAGGTGAGCGATCATCTCGCAGCGCGAGAAGGGGATCGCTTCGATCCGACGCGCGTGCTGCAAGGGGTCGTCGGCGGCATCGGCTTTCTCGGCGCAGGAACGATCATCCAGACACGCGGGCACGTGTCGGGGATCACGACGGCAGCGAGCATTTGGGTTTCGGGCGCGCTCGGCGCGGCTGCGGGCGTCGGCGCCTATGTGCTGACGGCGGTGTCGGCGGTCTTCTCGTTTGCGATCTTGATCGCGGTGGGCCTGGGCAAGAAAAAGGAGACTGCACCCAAAACCGCCAAGGCTTCGGACGAGGAAGATTCCGAGCCGTCGCAGCCGCAAGCACCGCCGCAAGACTGAGCTCAACGCCGGCGAAGCTCGGCTGCCAGCTGATCGGCGCGCTGCTTCTCCGTGTCGGCGCGCTGCTTCTCCGTGTCGGCGCGGACCATCTCGCCGTCCGCTCGCGACGCTTCGGCGCGCGCCTGCTCCTCGGGAGTGGGCAGCATTTCACCGCCGGGCGCGAGCCAGCGAAGCCACGGGAACGTCAGATCCTCGAACGTGCTCTCTCGCACACCGAGCCCGAGCCCCAGCACTCGAGATTCGAGATCGCCGCGAGCCGCTTTTGCCATCGGTTGGTAGTCGCCGCTCACCGGATCGAGACGAAACCCGTCGAACTCGTGCGAAAACGGGTCGTACAGGAAGTACTCGGGCGTGCGCCAGACCTTCGAGTACACGCGCATTTTCTCGCCCCGGTCGACGTTCCGCGTCTTGTTCGAAAGCAGCTCGATCACGACGTCGGGCAGCCTGCCGCCCTCGCCCCAGGCAACCCAGCTGAGGCGGCTCCGCCGGCTGGTGCCGAGCACCACGAACACGTCCGGGCCCCGGAAGTGCGTGCCCTTCACCTGAGCCTCGCTGAAGTACACGAACATGTTGCCGCCGACGAAAAAATCGTCGCGATTTGCCCAGGCGAGCTTCAACGACTGGATCAGGAGGACCATCTGCAGCCGATGCTCGTTGCTCTCCATGGGCTCCCCGTCCTCGTACGGGAGCTCCTGCTCGCCGGGCGGAGGCACCGGGGCGTCCGGGTTCCACAGCGGCGAATCGCTCTGCATGGCAGGCAACAAGGTAGCATGGCTCCGCGTCACGTCCCCGGAGTCGGTCGCGGCTCGAAGTCAGTTGCTTCCGGTAGGCGCCGAGTTCGCTGAGGCGCCGTGACACCACGACGATCGATCACATCGACTCGTTCGTGCTGCCGCCGCGCGTGGCACACGACCGCCACAAGCGAAATGATCAGTTCGAGCGGACTTGCCCGGGAGCTGAGCCGCACCGTGCCTCTCGCGGTTCATTTACAGAGCCATGCTCCATGCCGCCCGCGCGGTCCGGTCACGCGCCTCCTGGTTCTTTCTTGCCACCCTCGCCGTCGCCTGCGGCAGCGACCAGGCTGACGACTTCTGGTCGACGCCCGAAGGCGGTAGCGCGGGCACTTCGGCGGGGAGCGCCGGGCACGGCGCCGGCACCACGAGCGGCGCGAGCGGCAACACCGGCAGCAGCGGGGCGAGCGGCTCGGCGGGCACGGCTGGAACGGGAACGAGCGGCGCGGGTACCGCAGCCGGCGGCTCGAGCAACGGCGGGAACGGCGCGACGTCCGGCACGGCGCCCGTGGCGGGTGGCAGCGACGCTGCCGGCGGCTCGAGCGGGAACGTCTCGGGCGGCAGCGACAGCAGCGGAGGGACCGGGGCCGGCGGAAGCTCGACGGCCGGCAGCGACTCCGTGGGCGGCACGGCGGGGACGAGCGGCGCATCGAACGGTGGAACCGGCGGCGACCTGCCCGAAGGCGGCAGCGGCGCGGGCGACGCAGGCGGCGCACCGAGCGGCGGCACCAGCTCGGGCGGCAACGACTCCGGCGGCACGAGCGGCACGGCGGCGGGCGGGACGAGCGGACAAGGAGCGAGCGGAGAGCTCGTGGCGCCCGTCTTCGACGGACGGAGTGGCTACGTCGAGATCCCGGACGCGGACATCTTCTCCGAACCTACGACCGGCGAGCTGACGGTCGAAGCCTGGATGCGCCCCGACTCCCTGGACATGCCGAATCAGGAAAGCTCGGGCTACGTCCACTGGCTCGGCAAGGGCAGCTCCGGCGAGCACGAGTGGGTCGCGCGCATGTACCAGCGCGGCAACGACGAGGACCGCGAAAATCGCATCTCCTTCTACTCGTTCAACTTGGACGGAGGACTCGGCGCGGGCAGCTACTTCCAGGACGACGTCGAAGTCGGCGAATGGATCCACTACGTCGGAAGCTTCGACGACGTGCGCACCTACATTTTCAAGAACGGCGACCAGCGCGACTCCGACCTGCTGTCCGGCTACGACATCACGCCGCGCAACGGCGACGCCCCCGTGCGCATCGCGACACGCGACCGCAACAGCTACTTCCAAGGCGCCGTCGCACGTGTCGCGTTCTACGACAGCCGCCTCGGCGAAGCGCGCATCGCCGCGCACTACGAAGCGGCCGGCCCCGGCTACGACGAATTGATCCTCGCTGAGCCCTCGCTCGTCGCGTACTACCCGCTGAACGAAACCAGCGGAACCAAGGCCGTGGACGCGAAGGGCGACCGCGACGGCACCTACCACGGCGACGTCGAGCTCGGCGCCGCGAAGTGGCCGAATCCCTGATCTCGGCGCGCGTCCAGCGGCGACGAATCCACGCACCGCGTCGCCGCTGCTCGACAAGCCCGCGGGCGTCGTGAAACGATCGCGGCCGCGATGACGAAGGTCGCGGCGCTCCTGCTCGCACTGTTCGGCTGCAGCGCCCGGCCCGCGCCGGCGCCGGTGTCGACGCCCGCGCCGGCAAGCCAGCGCACGCCGTGCGCCGACGACGAATTCGGAAGCACCGCGGTGAGCTTCACGCTCCGTCACGCCGATCTTCGCGCCCGCGGGGCCTCGCGCGAGCTCCTCTCGAAGCTGGCGCAGAACCCGTATGTCTATTTCCGCGCCGTGGCCCGTCCTTACGAGCTCAGGACCTGCGCCGCATTCCGCGACGAGCGCTGGCACCTGCCCCTGGTGGCGATCCACGCGGACGCACACCTCGAGCAGTTCGTCGTCACCCCGACGAGCGCGGGCCTCGAAGACTTCGATCAGTCCGCCTACGGTCCCGCGGTGGTCGATCTGGTCCGCTACGCGGCGTCGATCCGGCTCGCGTGCCGCGGGGCTGCTTTCGACTGCGACGCGGAGCGCGCGGTCGGCGCTTACTTCGACGCCTATCGCTCGGCGCTGGATCACCAGAGCGTGCGCGCGGTCCCCTCCATCGTCGAACGCCTGCGGCGCGATAGGCCGACGGAGCCGCTGGCCTGGCTCGCCTGGGCAGAAGGACTGTTTCGCCCGCTCCACGAAGACGTCGAGCGGCGGGCGCGCCGGGGCTGGCGCGAGTTTCGCGATCTCGACCTCGGACTCCACCCGGAACGACAGTCGAACGACTACGAGATCGTTCGGATCGGACGGCTCGAAATGGGCGTGGGCAGCGTGCTCGAGACCAAGCTGCTCTTGCGCCTGCGCGGCCCCACCGCCGACCCCGCCGACGACGTCGTCGTGGAGGCTCGGGCTCAGAGCACGACGCACGGCAAGTCCTGCGCCTCGCGCCCACAGCACGGCGGCGCGCTCCAGCCGCTGATGTTCATGAGCCTGCTGGGCCCCCGCCTGCCCTCGGTGTTCGGGTTCGCCCCGCTCGGCGGCGACGAAGCGCCCGAGTACTGGGTCGTGTCCTGGACCCCCGGCTATCGCGAGCTCTCGATCCAGGATCTGCAGAGCGAGCGCGAGTTGATCGAGCTCGCCGAGCACGCCGCCCACCAGCTCGCCGGACATTTCTGGACGCGCTTTCCCGAGGAGCTTCGTGCCATTCAACGCCAGGCGCAACTCCGCGCCTTCGACAGAACGGTGAGTCGGGCGCGAGCCGTGTCGCGCACCTTCGCCGATGAGACAATCAGTGCCTGGCAGCAATTCCGCGCGGAACTCGCGCGCTGAAACGTAGTACGCTGCCGGTCATGGCACCCCTTTACGAACGGCTCGGCGGTCAGGCCGCGGTGATGGCGGCCGTAGACATCTTCTACAAGAAGGTGCTGGCGGACGAACTCACGCGTCCGTTCTTCGCGGGTCTCGACATGGACGCTCAGATCAAGAAACAGATCGCCTTCATGACCTGGGCATTCGGCGGACCGGCCGAATACCGGGGACGCGATCTCACGAAGGCTCACGCCTCGCTCGTGCGAAATCAAGGCCTCGACGACGCGCACTTCGACGCCGTCGCCAGGCACCTCGAAGCGACGCTGCGCGAGCTCGGCGTGACGGACGAGCTGATTCGCGAAGCGCTCGCCATCGTCGGTGGAACACGCGGGCAGGTGCTGGGCCGCACTTCGGCCTGAACCGGGTTCAGCCGTGAACGAGTTGCCGTTCGACACGGTCGCGATCGACGACGGCCCCGACCAGCGCGAAGTTTCCGCTCTGGAGTTCATGCGGCTTCCGCTCTCCGAGCGCATCCGCCTCATTCTCGGCCGGCAGGTGACGTTCACGAGCGAAGGGCGCGCGGTCGACCGCGGTGTCGCCCTGAAGAGCCTGATGGAGGCGGCGCGCCCCGAGCGTTGAGCGCTCGCTCCGGGCGGTCGGCCGTGCCTGGCCGGGGTTACGCGATTTCCAGGTTCCCGTAGCCGAGCTGCGAGTCCACGATCTGCCAGGTGTGCGGCGAGAAGGCGTAAGGCGGGCCGCTGTGCAGGAGCCCGTTCACCTTCAGCTGGCGGAGCTTGCCGAGGTAGTCCGAGAACACCTTGCGCTTTTCGAGGCGTGCCTTCGCGCGCTCGGGGGCCGCCTTCCAGAACTCGCTCTCCTGGTTCGTGCCCCCCTGGTAGTAGTAGCTGATGACGTCCTCCATCTCCTCGATGGCTTTGACGAACTGGGTGTTGCAGCGGCTCGGGTCCTGGCCGTTCACGATGTAGTCGAAGATCAGCCGGTTCGCGAAGATGTAGAGGAACATGGAGTTCGCGAGCAGCGGCTCGAAGAACAGCGCCTTGTTGCCGTTCTTGCAGACGCGCCCCGAAATCAGCTGGTTCGCGTAGTAGCAGCGAAACGTGTAGTGCTCGTCGTAGCCGCGGGCTTCGAGCTGCCCCGCGCCGAGCATGCTCATCATTTCCTCTTCCGCGGCGCGGGTGTCGGTGAACGCCTGGCTGTAGAGGTAGCCGTAGGTCTTGTAGCCTTTGAGCGGCACCCCGAACATCCAGCCGTCGCGCGTCGCGATGTGATCGGTGAAGGGCTCGTAGTCGTACTTCTCGATGGTATGGATGCGGCAGCGGTCGAGGAGCGTGCAGTCGCTCATGGTG
>DASXWF010000241.1:0-4868 GCA_036503835.1 Polyangiaceae bacterium
CTGTGTCGAAGGTTTCGAGCCTGATCCGGCCGACGCCACCATGCTCGACGGACCCGCGGAGTACGTCGAAAATGGCCAGATCGACCTCACCGTGCAGCCCGCCGTGCTCGCCTGGATGCAGGCGCACGAGTGGGAGGCTGCGCATTTCGAATGGCACAGCATCCGGCGCTGCAACGACGGCATGTCGCAGAGCCGGGTCAACATCTGCTCGCACACGGACATGATCCCGACGGATCAGGAGTGCAAGTCGGACGGCGACGGCCTTCAGTTTCTGGCCATGCACCGCCACATGATCCAGTCGCTCAAGCAGCTCTTCCCGAATCACACCGAGCAGTTCGAGGGATTCGATCGCTTTCCGCAATCCGCGGACGAGGTACCAGAGCAGTGGCGCGCCGATTGGCAAGCGTTCAGCGCCAGCGAGCTCGCGAACGCGAAGATCGCGGACGAGATCGACAAGCCGGAGAACTTGAGCCGCTTCCCCACCGAGGGCGCCTTCGGGCGCTGGCTGCAGTGCCTGGCACCGACCTACAGCGGCCTGCACGGATCGCTCCACTTCAAGTGGGTGCGCACGCGCAACACGACGCACGGCCTCGGCAACCAATTCGCGAACATCGACAACTACATGTTCTGGAAGCTCCACGGTTGGATCGACAAGGTCTGGGAGAAATACCGGGTCGCCAAGGGCCTTTCTCCCGACGAACCGGCGCTCAAGGACGCCGTGCTCGCGCAGTGCCGCGAGATGGACGCGCTCGCCCAGATCGTCAACCCGGATCTACCCGATCCCGACCAGCAGCCGCTGCCGCAGGAGTCGGGGGTGTTCCACGAAACGGTGCGCCCGATCTTCGAGAGCGACACGCTGAAATGCAGCGGCTGCCACGGACCGGAGGCTCCTGAAGCCGGACAGACGCTCGGCGGCCATGTGAGCTCGGCCGCCATCGTCGCCAACCTGGTGAACGTGCCCTCGGTGCACGGAGGTCAGTTCCTGCGCGTCAAGCCGGGCGATCCGGACAACAGCTGGCTCTACTTGAAGGCAGCGGGGCTCGCAGCCGGCGCCGGGTGCGTGGAATCGGCGACCGCGAGCTGCAACCCCCAGCAGATGCCCCCGACCACCGGGGCGAAGGCCACGACACAACAGCTCGAGGCGATCCGCGCGTGGATCCTCGCAGGAGCACCGGCGCCCACTTCACCCTGATCAGTCCCTGGTACGAACAGATCACGATCGGCGCGAGCCGCAACGACTCGACGCGAGAACCGGCGAGGCCGGCGGACGGCTGTGCTTGAGCTCGCCAGAGTCGCAGGGCATGCCGAACGTCCGCGGCAGCCAACGCTACTCGACGCCTTCAGCCGGCAGACTCGCGACGAGAGTCGCGACCGTCAATGACGATCATAATGAATCACGTCCAGGAACCGCACCTCGCGCGTTCCCGGATTCTCGTAGGCGTGGGGCACGTCCGCGCGGAAGAACACGGAGTCGCCCGTCCCGAGCTCGAACGAGTCCGTTCCGACGACCAGCCGCAGCGCACCGCTCAATACGATCAGCGTTTCGGTCGTGCCGCGAGCGTGCGGCTCGCTCTTGTGCACGGCGCGAGCGAGCAGGCGGAGCTCGTAAACCTCGGTGGAGCCGGTCGAGCCGCCGGGCGAGAGCAAGCGGCTTTCGGTGCGGCCGTCCGTGCTGCGCAGCGGCAGGGCGTCGCCGGCGCGCAGCAGCAGCACCGCGTCGTCGGGGCGCGAGCCGAGCAGCTCGTTGAAGGGGATCTCGAGGCCGACCGCGATCTTCCAGAGCACGGCCAGCGTCGGGTTGGTGCGCGCACCCTCGATTTGCGAGAGCGCGGCGCGGCTCACCCCGCTGCGCGCGGCAAGATCGTCGAGCGAGAGCTGCCGATCCTTGCGGTAGCGCTTCAGACACTCCGCGACGCGACGCGCGAGCTCGGCCGCGCCGAGCTCGTCGCCCGCGTTCGGCGTCACGCGGCGCCGTCGAGCTTCGAGAGCCGCCGCGCCGTCCAGGGCGGGCTCCGACGAGCGTGAGCTGCCCTCCGCTGCGCGCGACGAGCGCGCCCTGCTGCCCGCGTTCCCGGTCTTCACGACGCGCACGACCCGCCACGCAAGTTGGCAACGTCGCGCGAAGAGACGGCGTCCAGGCGCTTCCCGACGTTTTCCAGACGCGACCCGACACCGATTCCAGCGAGCATCGCCATCATGAACACCAGAATACCGGCACCGCCCGAAGCGAGCGAAACCACGCTCGGGCCGGGACAGTAGCCACCGAGACCCCAACCGACACCGAACAGCGCCGCGCCCGCCAGCAACCCGACGTCGAGCGGCTGCTTCGCCGGGATCGAAAAACTGGCCGCGGCGAGCGGTGCAGCGCGCCGGCGGCTGAAGCGAAAGGCGAGCGCGGAAATGCCGAGCGCGCCGCCCATCACGAACATCAGCGAAGGATCCCAGGCGCCGAAGACGTCCAGAAAGGCGAGCACCTTCGCCGGACGCGTCATGCCGCCGAGCACGAGCCCAGCACCGAAGACGAGACCGCACGCGAGCGCCACCCAGTTGCGTTTCGCCGCTGGAGTCACGGAGAGCCTCCGAGTAAGCGGAAGATGCCCGCGGTCAACATACCCGTCCCGACGAACACGCACGTGGCGGCGAGCGAGCGCGCCGAGCCGCGGGCGAGCCCGCACACGCCGTGCCCGCTCGTACAGCCGCGACTCCAGCGCGTTCCGACGCCGACCAGAAAACCTGCGACCGCCAGCACGGCGAGACTGCGCGGTGCGGGTTCGATGCTGCCGGGCTGGAGCAGCAGCGCGAACACACCCGCGGCGACGAGCCCGACCAAAAACAGCACGCGCCACGCCACGTCGCCGACGACGGGCTGGATGACGCCGGAGAGCATGCCGCTCACCCCCGCGGTGCGCCCGTTCACGAGCAGCAGCACGGCCGTGGCGAGCCCGATCAGCACTCCGCCCGCGAGGCTGCTCCAAGGCGTGAAATCGCTCGACACGAGCGCAGACGTAGCGCTCTTGTCTTTTTTGTCAAACGTTTTTCCATCATTCTGAAAATGGACGCTGGACGGCTCCGCCGCCCACCACGCCGAGCACCTCGAGGATGTCGGGCAACTCGGAGTCGGAGAGCACTTCCTTCGAGAAGGGCGGCATGGCGCCCCCGTAGCCGAGGAAGCCGCCGTGGCATGTCTTCTCGATGAAGACGAGGCGCTGGGCCCGCGGAGAGAGATCCTCGTGATCGAGGAGCGTCCCCTCGGGCAAGAGCGGAATGCGCGGGGACAGCGCGCCCGCGGCGTCGTGCATTTGTCCGTGACAGGCGGCGCACGAGCGATCGTAGAGGACCGCGCCCGAGACGGCGTTGCCCCGCGGTAGATCCTCCACCGTGCGCACCACGCTGAAGGGAGCCGCGGCGGAATCGCCCGGCACGAGTTCGCTCAGGAACGCATAGAGCGCAACCGCGTCGGGATCATCGGGCTGGAGCGCCGCGCTCGCGTACATGAAGTAGGTGCGGCAGGCGTTGACGGCGCGCAGCAAGTCGTCCTCTTGCCCGCCCCAGTACGTCGGCCGGTCGACGGCTCCGGCGAGGGCCGCTCCCGCCTTGCGCACGGCAGCGCTGACGGGGTGGTCGTCGTGGCAAGTGACGCAGCGGTAGAAGTTCAGGCTCGATTCGCTGAGCGCGCCGCTCGCGAAGAGCTCCCGGCCGCGTTCGGCCGCCGCCTCGGCGGGCACCGGGTCCGAAGAGCACGCGCTCAGGCAAATCGCGAAAATTGCCGAAAATACGCGCGGCGCCCAGCGCGAAACGCTCCGGGGCCTGGTCATGGCTCGAGCACCGCCAGGCGATCCGGATAGATCCCGAGCTCGACGCCCGCCCGGATCGCGAGCGACCCGGGGTCGAGCTCGACGAGCCGTCCGGGCGTGTAGTGATCGCCTTCGCACACGAGGAACAGGCGGCTCTCACCGACCCGGCGCGGCGCGCTCGGGTTGCGGCATTCGTCTTGCGAGTACGCGCGCTGGACCACGACCGCGCCGCTGGTGGAGTCGACCAGCGCGGTCGCGTCGGGACCCTGGAGCGCCACGACGAAGCGCGTCTCGTCGAGCCACTCCATGCCGAAGGGCACGCCCGTCACGAACGTCGTCGCGAGCGGCGCCGGATCGTCGTCGATCGCGAACAGCACGACGCTGCTCGCTACCTGATTCGAGAGCAGCAGGCGCCGGCCACCGGGATCGGGCGACAGACCGAAGGGCTTGTTCGCGACGAGCGCACCCGCGGGAACGCGCGCGAGCACCTCCGCCGCCACGACGTCGACGACGACCAGCGAATCCTCGCCCGTGCACGCGACGTAGGCGCGCGCTCCGTCCTTGTCGTAGACGATGCCCGCCGGAGCGACGCAGGCCCGCACGAACCGCGCCGCCGCCGTGCCGTCCGCGAGCCCGAAGGCCGGCTCGATCAGCGCGAGCGCGGCCCGGCGATCCGCGATGTCGTCGCTCACCTGCCGCGCGCGCACCTGGTCGAAATGCGAGACGGCGAGCCGCGTTCCATCCTGCGAGAGCGAGAGGTCGGTCGGGCTCCGCTCGAGGCGCAGCTCGCCGAGCGGCGTGAGATCGGAGAGCGAGTGCACCATCACGTAGCCGGCGCGCCCGTCCCCGCGTGTCTCGACGTGCGGGCCGTCCGATTCGAGCGGGTACGACAGGACGACGTAGGCGAGCCCGCGCTCGGGATCGAGCGTGATGCTGCGCGGACCGTCGGTGTCGACGGGATCGCGGCCGAGCGAAGGACGGCCGAGCTCCTGCATGGCGTCGAGATCGACGACGCTCACGTCGTCCGAGAAGCGATTGGCCACGTATCCGAGCAACCGCCCGTCCGCCGTGAAC
>DASXWF010000242.1:0-17183 GCA_036503835.1 Polyangiaceae bacterium
ACCGACAGCGACTTCGTCCCCTGCGTCACCGTCGTGCTCGAACCCAGCTGACCGTTGGGCGCACTCCAGTCCGTCGTCGGCCGCTCGAATCCCAGGATCAGCTGCTGCTCCTGCGTCAGCTCTCCCGTCGAGATCCCCGCCTGCTCCAGCGCCCCGCCGTCCGTGCACGCGCCCACCACGCCGGCCATGCCGAGCAAGATCCAAGGCGTTGACGCCAACTTCCGCAGCCGGACAGAACTTCGGTTCCAAAATAGCATTGTACGTACTCCCACGCGTCCCTCCGGAGCGATCTGAGCGCCCTCCTCAATACGCTTCTCGCGTCTCCTCCGTCAACGACAAAGCGTCCTCGTTCCGACATCGTTCTCGTGTGTCGAGCGTGCACTGCGCATCGTTTCGTCGGGGCGATCCGGTCTGCGAATGCCTGGTGTTTCGTGCTGCATTTCCAGGTCGGAGACGGTGAGATCGTGTGCGGTTCATGACGAGCGAGACTCGAGTGCAAAGGTGCAACGTGTGCAACCGTTACACCGACTTCGCTTGTCGACTGTGTGGCACTCGAGCGCCAACTCCGTTGCTCGAAGTTCGTCGACTCCTCGATAGTCGGCCGCATCGAAGTCGCGAGGACTGGTTGGCCGGTCGTGCCGCTCGGCCGGCCCGCACGCACAACCACCACCATTCAGACGACGAGCCGGACGCTGCTTCCGCTCGAGGCGGAAAGACGACTGTCGTACCCGCGGGGTGAGTGTCCGCGGATCGGTGCGCGCCTCACACCTATTTTCTCGAATTCAGACGCTCGGGTTTGAGTGACCGAGCGCGATGCCGCACCATCCGACGATGGCGGTTCGAAGCGAGCGAAGGCGTCAAGCCTTCTTGATGGCGCTCTTGCCTGCGGCTTTCGCCCTCTCGTGCGGAGGCGGCAACTCGGCGGACGACGCCGGGACGGGCGGCAGCGGAGCGAGCGGTGGCAGCTCGAACGGCAAAGGCTCCGGTGGCAGCATCTTCAACCCTGGTTCTGGCGGCACCTCGAGCTCGGGCTCCGGCTCGGGAGCGAGCTCCGGCAGCGGCTCGGGCGGTTTCAAGGGCTGCACGGGCACCGCGTACGAGCAGGAGACGACGGGGTCGCTCGACATCTACTTCGTGTTCGACCGCACGGGGAGCATGGGCACCGACTGCGAGTACGTCCCCGGCGGCTCTCCGCCCGTGGACTCGAAGGCGTGCTTCGCCACCTACGCCCTCGCGGACTACCTGATCAACGCGCCCTCCGCCGTGGACCGGCGCCTGGCGTTCCAATTCATGTCGCAGCCCGACGACTGCAACGGCGCTCCGTACGAGACGCCGCTCGTCCCGCTGACGCGCCTGCCGCTCCCCTCCGAGCACCAGCTCATCCGCGAGCTCAGCGACGAGACTTTCGAAGGCGGACTCGGTACACACATCGAGGGCGCGCTGCGTGGCCTCACCGCCTTCACGGAGTCGGCGCGCACCAACGGCCGCGAGATGATCGGCGTCCTGATGACCGACGGCGATCCGAACGGCTGCGAGGACGACATGTCCTCGCTCAGCTCCATCATCTCCGATCACTACCGCGACACCGGCATCCGCACCTTCGTCATCGGCATGGAAGGCGCGACCGACGACAACCTCGAACAGCTCGGGCGCGCGGGCGGCGCCGATCCCCACGACGACTGGTGCGGCGACGTGAACGAGCCCTGCCACTACTGGAACGTCGAGGACGGCGCCGAAGACGCCATCGCGAGCGCGCTCTCCGCGATCGTCGAGCAGGCCGCGCCCATTCCGTGCACGTTCGAGGTTGCCGCCTTCTCGCCGCCCTCCGGTCAAGCCGTGGACTTCGGCAAGGTCAACGTCACCCTCACGGGCACGGACGACATGGCGACCACCATCGGTCAAGTCGCGAACGCCGACGCCTGCCCCGACGACGTGCCCGCCTGGTACTACGACAACCCGGCCTCACCCCAGTCGATCGAGCTCTGCCAGAACGCCTGCGACCTGGTTTCGAACGCCACGCGCGGCGCGCGCGTCAACGTGGTCGTCGGCTGCCAGGACACGGTCATCGTTCCGCCGGTGCGCTGATCGGCGTATTCCGACGGCCGCGTCCGACCGAGCGAAACACCGCTCCGCTGGCGCGTTCGACCGGCAAACCGAACGTGACCCGATGTGCGTTCGACGGGGGTGCCATGGCGGTCGCTCGGCCGATATTGTCCGGCGCGGGGGCGTGGTAGTCTCATCGGCCGTCATGCAGGCTCGGACCGCAGCATCCTGGCTACTAGCAGTGGGTATGGTGGCGAGCGGCGGAAACGCTGCCGCGCAGAGTAAGGGGCGACCGGCCAAGGGCGCGAAGCCGCCCGCGTCGGCTGGCAGCGCCGCGCCCGCAGCCGCGAGCGCGGAGCCCGCGAAACCGGAGGCGACCGCCGCGGACACGGCGAGTCCGTCTTCCAGCGCGGTCACCTCGGGCGATGATCTCGGCGCGCCGCCGCCGAAGCAGTCCGAAGGCGCCGCGACGGTGCGTCGCTCGCCGCTCACGCCTGAGCCGAACGAGTTTCCGGTCGGAGCGCCGAAGCCGCCGCCGGTGGCGTACGACAAGTTGCTGTCGGACATCGCGGCGCTCAGGAGCCGCGTCGCTTCGGTCACGACGACGCTGTTCTCGAGCAAGCTGCGCGTGCTGGTGGAGGTCGAGGGCGACGACGCGCGTGTCGCGAGCTTTCGCGTGACGCTCGACGACGGTGTGGTGTACGCGGCGCCCGAGCGCTTCAACGCGGACGAGCCGCAAGCCGTGTACGAGCACGCGGTGGCGCCGGGGCATCACATGCTGGGCGTCGAGATCGAGCGCTACGACGCGCGCAATCGGCAGTATCGCACCTACCAGAGCTCGAAGTTTTCGATCGTCGTTCCCGAAGGGAAGCGGCTCGAAAGCAGCCTGCGCATCGAGGACGACTCGGACATGGCCGACGACTTTCCGAGCGGCGAGGACGGCGAGTACGATCTTCGCGTGCGCCTTCGCGCTCAGGTGATCGATTGAGCGCGAAACTCGTCCGGGTGCGCGCGGCCGCGCTGCTCTCGCTCGGTTTCCTTGCTTCGGCTCCGGTGCTGGCGCAGCCCCCCGCCGCGGGTTCCGGTCAGCCTACTTCCGGCGCGGCGCCTGCCAAGGCTCCGCCCGATGCGACGGCGCCCGATGCGGAGGTTGCGCCCGCCGAGGGTGCTGCGGCTCCCGAACCCGCCGTCGCGGGCGCGCTCGACACGCGCGGCTCCGCGATCGCCGCGTACCAGAAGGCGCTCGAGCAGCGCCGGCTCGCGCCGACGGAGCCGTACAGCGCGCAGCGCCTGCGCGACGAGCTCGCGGTGATCGAGGACAAGCTCGTGGTGGGCAGGCGCGACGAGGCGATCGGCGATCTGGTGTACATCATCGAGTCGCCGCGCTTCACGCCGTTCGCGAAGTCGCCCGAGGGGCGTTCGGCGCGGTTCATGCTCGGTGACGCGCTCGGTAAGGCGGGCGCGCACGATCTGGCGCGGGCGTACCTCGTCGGCCTCCTGGAAGGCGATCCGAGCGAAACCTGGTACCGGCAGAGCGTGCACTCGCTCATCGACTGCGCGCTCGAGAGCGAGCGGCCGCGCACGTTTCTGAACGACCTGAAGGCGGTGCCGCCGAGCGCGGGCGACGAGATCCAGGGTGACATCGCTTATCTCGGCGGGCGCACCGCGGAGCTCGAGGGCAAGCCGACGGAAGCCCTCGCCGCGTACTCGCAGGTGAAGGAGCGATCGCGCTTCTGGGCACAGGCGACGTACCTCTCCGGGGTGATCGAGGTCGAGCGCAAGAACTACAAAGTGGGCGAGGCGCACTTCTGCCGCGTCGCCGATCCGAAGCTCACGCCGAAGCGCGCCGCGCTCTTCGGCGGCGGCGATTACTTCCGGGTGCGCGACCTCGCGCGGCTCGGGCTCGGGCGCGTCGCGCACGAGCAGTATCGCTTCGACGACGCGCGCTACTACTACTACCTCGTTCCGCAGGACTCGGAGCGTCTGCCCGAGGCGCTCTACGAGACCTCGACCACGCGCTACGAGGCGAAGGATTACGAAGGCGCGCGCGAATCGATGGACGATCTGCGGCGCGGCCCCGAGAATCATCCGTACGAAGACGAGGCCTGGATCCTCGACTCGTACATCGATCTCGCGATGTGCCGCTTCCCGCAGGCGGACCGCAAGCTGAGCGAGTTCTTGAAGCGCTACGAGCCCGTGCGCGACGCGGCGCGCAAGCTCGCGAAGGACGAGGACGCGATGCGCAAGCTCACCGAAGCGCTGCGCACCGGCGCCGACCCGGCGGGCGCGGGCCTCGGCGTGAAGGACGAGACGGCGCGTGCGCTCGGCTCGCTGCTGCGCGTCGACGCGGGCTACGGCCGCGCCACCAAGCGCCTCGCCCAGCTCGATCTTCAGATGAACGGTTTGCTCTCCGCGATGTCCGACCTGTACGAAGCGAACCGGCGCCTCGCGGACTCGAAGGGCGTGCGCCCGCAGGCGGCGGGCCCGATGGGCGCGAGCGACGCGGAGCAGCTCGCGCGCGTGGAATCGCAGCTCTCGGAGCTGCGCCGGCTGATTCGCGAGGCCGAGCGCAAGAACGGCGGCGGCGCCGAGCTCGAGGCCATGAAGAAGGATCTCGCGGCGCTCGAGCTCCAGGCACGAGCCGCGCGGGCGGCGCAGGGCGCGCCTCCTCCGCCCGCGGCCGGCGGCGCGGCGGGGACCGATCTGCCCGGGTTGCTCGACGCCGATCGGACGCGCGCGACGGAGCTGTTTGCCCAGGCGACGGCCGTTCGCGAAGAGGTCGAGAAGCAGCAACTCGGGCTCGCGAAGGACGCGTTCGAGCGCGTCGACCGCCGGCTCACGCGTCTCTTGCGCCGCGCGCGCCTCGGACGCGTCGAGACCGTGCTCGGCAAGAAGCGCGCGCTCGAAATCGAAGTCGAAGCGCTCTCGCAGGGACTCTTGCCGCAAACCATCGTCGACTCGCTCGACGCGGCTCGCTACCTCGGCGACGACGAAGAGTACTGGCCGTTCGAAGGCGAGGACTGGGAAGACGAGTACGTCGGCGGTGAAGGACTGCGCTGAGCCGCCGCTCGCGCGGGCCGCGGTCAGCGCGCCTCTGCATCGGGGTCGCACGTGCAGGCGACGAACGTGAAGATCCCGCTCTGCGTGGTGCCGGAAGTCGTGCAGCCCAGCCGATAGTTGGCGTCCAGGTCCGAGCAGTACGCTTCCGGCGCACCGGAGAAACAGGGCGCTTGCCAGTTCGGGTCGCTGCACGGCGGATCGTCGCGCTCCAGACAGAACCCGCAGATCTGCCTGCCCGAACGATGAAAACAATAGCTATTTCGGTGCTTCGCCGCGGGCACGTAGACTGCCGAGCGGCCTTTCATGGAAAAGAGTCTCGCAGGCGATCGTGTGCCCTCGTGGCGAAACGCGCTGCTCGTGAGCGTCCTCGCGCTCGGCTTGCTCGGGGCGTGCGGTGACGACGGCAGCGGCGACACTCCTGCGGGTGCCGGCAAAGCCGGTGCGACCGCAGCGGGTCACGGCGGTACCGCGGCGGGCCGGGGCGGTGGTCGCGCGGGCGCCGGCACCGCCGGAAGCGAGAGCTCCGCAGGCGAGGGCGGGCGAGCCGGGGAGAGCGGCGAGGGTGGCGCCGGTATGTCGGGCGGCGACCGCGGCGACGCCGGCTCCCCGGAGGGCGGCAAGGCGGATTCGGGCGGCACTTCGGGCTCCGGCGGTCGCGACGGCGGCGCGGCGGGCGCGGGCGCGGGTGGTTCGGAAGACGGAATGCTCGGCGTGAAGGGCGGAACGGTGAGCGACGCCGCTGGCGACATCACGCTGGAGATTCCGGCAGGAGCGTTGCTCGGTGAAACCGAATTCAGCTTCGCCGCGCTCGCGTCGCTCGCGAGCTTGCCGGTTGGTTACGTCCCGCTCGCGGGTACTGCGCACGAGGTCACGTGGTCGGGCGCCGGCTTCGCAGCGAACGCCTCGATCCTGGTCCGCATTCGCTCGCCCGAGGCGCTCGGTCTCGAGCGCTTCGTGGCCGCGCCGGACGTGTCGTTCGCCCTCGCTCAACCGCAGCCGCCGGTTTCCGGGGTCAGTGTCTGCGAGGGCAGCTCGAGCGCCTACAACGTCGTGCCGACCGCGGACTCCTACGAAGGCCAGGTCATTCCGAGCTGCTCCGGCAACAGCGGGTCCGGCGGCTCTTCGGCGGGCGGAGGATCGACGGTCCAGGTGGGCCTGGCCCGGCCCGAGGCGAGCCGATTCCCGGCCATCACCAGCCAGCCTGCGGACGTTTCGGTCGCCGCGGGCGCCGACGTCTCGTTCTCGGCGACAGGGACCGGCCAGGCGCCGCTCGCCTACCGCTGGTACCGGAACGGCATCGAAATTCCCAACCAGACGGGCTCGAGCTACCGGCTCGGACCGGCCTCTGTCTTCGAGAACGGCGCGACCTTCACGGTTTCGGTCAGCAACTCCTTCGGCTCGGTCACGAGCAGGGCGGCGCTGCTCCACGTCTCGCCGCCGACCGCGCCCGAGTGGAACGGCCAGCGCGCCGTGCTGCGCGACTTCGGCACGGGCATCGGCTCGCCGGAGGTGGGCTACCTGGTCTTCGCCAACGGCTTTGCCGTCTGGAACGACGGCGGGGTCATCGAAGCCGAGGGGGCGAACTACGGTCCCGTCGATGGGCTCAGCGTGCCGGCGCGAAGCTCGCCGCAGGTGGTGACGATCTCCGGGTCGGGCGGCTACGTGGTCTACCTCGACAACGACGCGAACAGCACGTGCAGCGGCGCCACGGGAAATCGCCTCATGGCGATCGGCATCAGCACGCACCAAAACCAGATTCCAGTCCCGAACTCGGCGCCGTTTCTGCTCTTCGAGTCGCAGGGCGACTGCATCGACGCCTTCACGGCGGGCTTGGCGGATCCGAATCCCGCGCTGCTCCCGGCGCCGCCGAACCACAATCCGGACATCCTCGTCCTCCCGGTCATTTTCGCGCTGACGGAAGTCGCGGGCGGACAGGTGAGGGCGGGGGTAGGCGGAGCCGGCGTCGCCACCTGCGGTTTCTGCAGCGACACGACCTGGGAGTATGCGACGAGCCTCGAGCTGACGCTGCCCGCGGAGACGGCCTGCACCGGAAGGGCGCGACTCGGCCAGGACGGCGTCATGGGTCGACTCCAGGCCCATTTCGATCCGCGCTCTCAGGCGCAGACGACCGCGGTGCTCGCGTGGGTCGCGAACGACAACCTCTGCGCCGCGACGCTCGACGCCGGTCTCTGGTCGGAGGGGCGCGTGGTGTTCGACAACGTGATCGGCGACGTGAAGCCCGTCGTGGCTCTCGACAGAGTCGGCAACGCTCTCGTCGTCGCGAGCCGGGCGGACGACCCCGAGGCGCTCTACCCGATCTACGGCATGACGTCCGGGTATCGTCCGCTCGGGGGCACGACCTGGGAAATCCGCACGCTCGATCTCGCCAACGGGCACGGCCCCGTTTCGACGGCGTTCACTCCGGCCGGAGACGCGCTGGTCGCGTGGATCAACGTCGTGGATTCGCCGCTCGTCGTCGTCGCGCGCCGCGACGTGGTCGATGGCTGGGACGACTTCAACGAGGCGATTTCGTCGTGGGACGCCGTGGGCGTGGGCACCGGGCGCCCGCGGCTCTGCGTCGACGGAGCGGGCGCCGTGCTCGCGCTCTTCGAACAGACCAAGAACGAGGACGTGCCGCTCCAGATCTGGGGCAAGCAGTGGTTCGACGGCTTCTGGAGCGAAGCGAGCCTCGCTCAAGACAACGGCAACGTCGGGAGCGACGCGAACTGCCAGCGCCACTTCAGGTACTCGTTCGTTCGCGACGACCCGTTCGGCTTCTCCCCGGGCTTCGTCGTGTGGCGGGAGGCGGACCCCGCGGACCCGTCCGAGACGCGACTCGTGGCGCACGGCGCGTCGCTCTGAAGCTTCGCTCCAAATCCTGAACGATTCCGCGGGTCTGGCGCGTTGACCCCCCGGGAAATCTCGCTTACTCTGGAGAACTACCGTGCGGACGCGCTTTTCTGTCGGGCTGGCCGTGGTCGCCCTGCTTGGGGCTGGGGGACTCCGGGCGGAAGAGAAGAGCACGCGGAGCCTGACGGCGGGCTCCTCGACCATCAAGGCGGCGGCGGAGCGGCAACTCGGCGAGCAGCGCCGTCCTACCATCAAGAAGAAGGCCGAGGCCAAGGCGGAGAACGCGCGCGCCGTGCGCGTGAGCCTGCAGATTCCCGAAGCGCTGCGCCCGGTGCTCGCGAGAAAGATCGATCGGCGCATCGCGCGGAACCTGGAGCAGACCAAGGCCCTGCGCGCGGAGGCGCACGGTCTGCTCGACAAGTTCATCCGCGAGTCGCCGGAGGACTCCTCCGAGCTGCCCGAGGCGCTGGTGCGGATCGGAGAGCTCGAGTGGGAGACCTCGCGCGAAAAATTCCTGGAGGACTTCCAGGCCTGGGAAAAGCTACCGCCCGAACAGCGCGGTGAGCCGCCGGTCCAGGACTACGGGGCGCCTCGCGCGCGGCTGCTCCGCGTCCTCAAGCATCACAAGTCCTTCCGCGATTACGATCTCGCGCTCTACGTCGACGGCTTCCTCGCCAACGAAGAAGGAAAGCCGGACGAGGCGCTCGGCCGCTTCAACAAGATCCTCGAGTGGTTTCCGAAGAGCCGCTTCGTCGCGGACGCGCACATGATGCGCGCCGAGCACGAGTTCACGAAGGACGTTCCCGACTACCAGAACGCCTTCAACGAGTACGAGAAGGTCCTCCAGTACAAGGACACGGATCTCTACGACATCGCGCTCTTCAAGAGCGCCTGGACGCTCTGGCGGCTCGGCAAGCCCGAGGAGGCCGCGCGCCGCTTCCTGAAGGTATTTCAGTCGACGGAGGAGGGCTCGCGCAAGCGCAAGCGCGGTGAGCTCGCCGAGCTCCAGAGCGAGGCGCTCAAGAACCTGGTCGCGGTCTTCGTGGAGGACGAGAAGAACCGCGCCGAGGACATGTACAAGTTCTTGGTGCAGGCGGGCGGCGACAAGTTCGCCGGCACCATCGTGCGCGCGCTCGCGGAGGCGCTCTACGATCAGGCTCAGTACGAGCGCGGCATCGAGGCCTATCGCCTGCTCCTGAAGCTCGAGCCGACGAGCCCCGACGCGTACAAGTACTCGCTCCAGATCGCCGCCGCCCACTCCACGATGGAGAACTGGAAGGCGCTCGAGGACGACTACAAAAAGACGCTGCGCGATTACGTCGAACCCCTCCCGGCGAAGCCCGGCCAGCGGCCCGTGGAGCGCTCGGCGTGGCTCGCGGTGCAGACGCCCGAGACCAAGGCCGCCGCCGAGCGCGCCGTCGAAAAGCAGCTGCGCGAGGACGCCGTGGGTCTGCACGCGAAGGCGCAGGCGGACAAGATCAGCCGTTCGGAGTTCGAGGCGGCGGCGACGCTCTACCGCGTTTATCTGTCGCGCTTCTCGAGCGGCGGGCAGGCCTACGACGTGAGCTACAACCTCGCGGACATCTGCTTCTACCGCCTGGAGGACGCGATCTGCGCGGCGGACTCGTACCTCGGCGCGGTGCGCATGAATCCGAAGGGCCAGTACTCGCGCCAGGCGCTGTTCAACGCGCTCGCCTCGCTCGAGGTGGCGCGCGCCAACGAGTTCGAGGCCGCGAAGAAGGCGGGCAAGAAGCAGGAAGAGACGCCGACCGACAAGAAGCTCACCGAGGCGATGGAGCTCTACGTTCGGACGTACCCGACCGACAAGCAGATCCCCGAGCTGCTCTTCCGCCAGGGCAAGCTCTACTACGACTACGAGGTGTACGACCCGGCCGTGCGCCAGTTCGGCCTTTTGCTCGAGAAGTATCCGAACGACAAGCTCTCGGCGGGGGCCGGCGAGCTCATCCTCGACTCGTTCAACCGCAGCAAGGACTACCAGAACATCGAGACCTGGGCGCGGCGCTTGAAGAAGGCACCCTCCTTCCAGACGCCCGCGCAGCAGTCGCGCCTCGACGGCCTGATCGTGGGCGCGATGTTCAAGCAGGGCGAGCAGCTCGCCGAGAAGAACGATCACGGCGCGGCGGCGGCGGCGTACCTGCGCGCGGCGCAGGAGTTCCCGCGCGAGCCGCGCTCGGCGCAGGCCGCCGTGAACGCCGAGGTCGAGGCGCGGCGTGCGGCGGATCTCGAGACGCTCGGAGCGGCCGCGGCGCTGCTCGTCAAGCATCACAAGGATCGACCGGAGGCGGCGCAGGGCTGCTGGATCGCGGCGAGCACGTACCAGGAGGTCGGCCTGTTCAGCGACTCGGCGAACTACCACGCGATCATCGCCGACAATTTCCCGAAGTCCGAGCACCACAAGGACGCCGCCTTCAACGCCGTGCTGCTGCGCACGACCGTCGGCGAGCACGGCAAGGCGATCGCGAGCGGCGAGAGCTTTCGGCGCCAGTATCCGAAGGACGAGCTCGCGGACGAGGTCACCTTCCTGATGGGCAAGGCCCACGAGAAGGCGGGCAAGAACAAGGAAGCCGAAGCGCTCTACGATCGCTACTCGAAGAACGCGCGCGGGGCGGACAGCCAGATCGAGGCGCTCGTCCGGCTCGCGATCGTGAAGAAGGGCGACGAGCGCGGCATGGCGCAGGCGCTCGAGCGCGCCGGACAGGTCTACGGTCAGAACCGGGGCCGGCTCTCCGATCGCGGCAAGTACTACGCCGCGAAGGCGCGCTACATGCAGGGCGAGGCGATCCTGCGGCAGTACGCGACGGTCACCATCGAGGGTGACGTGAAGCAGCTCAAGACGCGCTTGAAGAAGAAGAGCGAGCTCTTGAAGAAGGCGGCGGACACCTTCCTCGCCACCGCCGAGATGGGCGTCGCCGAGTGGACGACGGCCTCGCTCTACCAGATCGGGTTCACGTACGAGTCGTTCTCGAAGGCTCTCCTGAACTCGCCGCCGCCCTCGTCGCTGAGCGCCGACGAGAAGGAGCTCTACCAGCAGTCGATCGAGGAGTTCGTGGTGCCGATCGAGGAACGGGCGCTCGAGGCTTACGAGAGCGGCTGGCAGAAGGCGATCGAGCTCGGGATCTTCAACTCCTGGACCGCGAAGATGCGCGAGGCGCTCGGGCGCCTGAACGCCGAGCTCTACCCGCCGCTCAAGGAGATCGGGTTCGAGCTGCGTTCGCGCGGGCCCTTGCCGCTGCCGCCGCTGATCCAGGGTCCGCGCCGCGGCTCGAGCGGGCACAGCGAGAAGTACCTGGTGCAGGCGCCCGGCGACGAGAAAGACGAGAAGAACGGCAAGGGCGAGAAGGACGGCAAGAAGGGCGCCGACAAGGCCGCGGGAGGCGCGCCGTGAGGACGCTGCTCTCGTCGGGTGCGTTCGCGCTCGCGCTGTTCGCGCTCGCCTGCGGCTCGAGCAGCACGCAGAACAAGGCCGCGGCGCTGCCGCCCGCGAATCCGGTCGCGGTTTCGAAGCTCGCGCAGGGCGTCAACGCCTCGAAGGACAAGGACGGGCGCAAGCGCGCCATCGAGCTCCTCGAGCAGGCGGTGAGCGCCGACGGCGGCCTCTGGGAAGGGCGCTACAACCTGGGCGTGCTGCTCGCGGCGAACGGCGACCTGGTCGCCGCCGAAAAGCAGCTCTCGGAGGCGCACAAGCTCGCGCCCAACGCCGAGGACGTGGTGGTCGCGCTCGGCGAGGTCCGGCGGCGGCTCGGCGACTATTCGGGCGCGGCCGAGGTGCTCGGCGAGTTCGTGAAGCAGAATCCGGACGCCGGCCTCGCACGCACCACGCTCGTGTCGGCGCTGCGCGAGGACGGCAAGATCGACGAGGCCATCAAGCAGGCGCAGGCCGCGCTCGTGCGACATGCGAACGACCCCTACGCGCTCTCCGAGCTCGCGCTCGCGCAGCTCGAGCGCAACGAGCTCGATACGGCGGAGCTGCTCAGCAAGGAAGCGCTGAAGGCCGCTCCGCAGAGCGCCGTCGCGGAGCGCACGGCGGGGCTCATCGCGCTCGAACGCGGCGACGACGCCGTCGCGTTCCGGCACTTCCAGCGCGCCAGCGAGCTCGACCCGAACGACACCACCGCGCGCCTGAATACGGGCACGGTGCTGCTGCAGGCCGGCGTCTACGAGCGCGCGACGAACGAGCTGCGCGCGGTCGTGCAAGCGGAGCCGGACAACACGCTCGCGGAGCTCACGCTGGCCGCCGCCAACCGCGGTCGCGCCAAACGCGACGACATGGGCGCGTACGCCGAATCGGAGAAGCTCTTGCTGGAAGTGCTCGATCGTGAGCCCAAGAATCTCGCGGCCACCTTCAACCTCGCGGTGCTCTACGCTGATTTCCTGAAGCGGCCCGCGGAGGCCGAGAAGCTCTTCCGGCGCTTTCTGTCCGACGCGCCGGAGAAGCATCCTGCGCGCGCCGAAGCCGAACGCTTTCTGTCCGCCAGCCAGGGGGCGGTGAAAGAAGCGCCCGCCGCGAAGCCCGCCGCGGCCCCGAAACCGGCTCCCGCGAAGGCGCCGGGGAAGAAGTAGCGGCGCCGCACGCCAGCTGCCATGTCCGAACCCGCGTTGCAGCTCTTGTCGGTGGGCGCCGTCCTGCGCGGCCGGTACGAGGTGCTCCGCTGCATCAAAGCCGGCGGCATGGGCGCGGTCTACGAGGTGCTGGATCGCGAAACGCGCCGCCGGCGCGCCATGAAGACGATGCTGCCGAGCTTCGTTTCCGATCCGGACCTGCGCGCTCGGTTTCGGCTCGAGGCGACGGTCGCGGCCGACGTCGAGAGCGAGCACATCGTCGAGGTCTTCGACGCGGGCGTCGACGCCGAGACCGGGCTGCCCTTCTTGGTGATGGAGCTCTTGCGGGGAGAGAGCGTGGGGCAGGCGCTCGAGCGGCGCGGCCGCATTCCGCCGGGTGAGGTCGTACTCTGGCTCGAGCAGGTGAGCCTCGCGCTCGATCGCACGCACGCGGCGGGCATCGTGCACCGGGACCTCAAGCCGGAGAACCTGTTCTTGACCGCGCGCGACGACGGCACGCCGCGCCTGAAGGTGTTGGATTTCGGGATCGCCAAGGTCGTCGCGCAGAGCACGAACGCCAACACCACGCGCAACCTGGGCACGCCGCTCTACATGTCGCCGGAGCAGATCCGCGGCGACGGCGACATCGGGCACCGCGCGGACCTGTATTCCCTCGGACAGATCGCGTTCACGCTGCTCGCGGGGCGCGCGTACTGGGAGCCCGAGTCGCGGCGAGCGGGCGGAATTTACGCGCTGTTGCTCAAGGTGATGGAGGGGCCGCGCGAGCCGGCGAGCGTGCGGGCGGCGGGGCTCGGTGCGAATCTGCCTCCGGCGTTCGACGCCTGGTTTCGGCGCGCGACGGCGCTCGCCGACCACGAGCGCTTCGAGAGCTCGAACGAGCTCGTGGCCGGTCTGCGCGGCGTGTTCGGGATCCCGCCCGCGCGCTCGGGCCTGGTCGCCGGAGGGACGGAACCGGGTACCACCACGCAGGATGCGTTCTCGACGACGCTCCGCTCCTCGAGCGCGCCCTTGCCGGCGCAGGCTCCGATCGCGGTTCAGGTGCTCGACAGTACCGGAGCGGTATCGAGCGCTTCGCGCCTGGCTGCGGAGCTCAGGCCTGCCGCGAAGCGCCGATGGCTCGTGCCGGCGAGCCTGCTCGCCGTGGTCGCGGGTGGTCTGAGCGCGTACTTCGTCGTCACGACCCGCCCTGCGCCGGGCGCGCCGGAGGTGAGCCCGAGCGTTGCGCCTCCGAGCGGAACGACGCGGGAGACCGTCCGGCCCGAGCTCGAAGTGCCTGCCGCGCCCGAAGCGCCGGCGGTCGTTGTCCCGCCCGCCGTTCTCCCGAGCGCCAGCGCGGCCGCCGTATCGACCGCGCGGGTAGTCTCGCCTGCGCCTCCCAAGCTGCGCGAACCGCCGCGCAGGAGCGCTCCGCCGCGGCCTCCCGCCACGCTCGACGATCCCACCGACACTCGCTGAGCTCTTGCCGTGCCTTCCACCACGCGAATTTCCCCTCGAACGCGCTCACCCCGGCGGGTGCGGCACTGCCTGCTCGCGTCGTTGGTTCTGGCCTGCGCTGCGCTTTCCGCGCCGGCTCGAGCGGAAGGTGGACGCGCCGAGGCGGATCGACTCTTCGAGCAGGGCAAGGCCGCGCTGCGCGCCGGTGACTGGACCCGCGCTTGCCGGAGCTTTCGCGACAGCTTCGAGCACGACGCTTCGGTGAGCACGTCCGTGAAGATCGCGCGCTGCTACGAGCACGAAGGCAAGAGCGCGAGCGCGCTCCTCGAATACCGGCGCGCGCTGGAGCTCAATCGGACGCTCTCGCAGGCTCCCGAGCGTGCCCGCGAGCTCGGCGAGGTCGTGCGCCGCGCGCTGGCGGAGCTCGAGCCCAAGGTGCCGCGACTTTCCGCGCGCATCACGCCGGCGGCCGAGTCGCTCGAGGTGCGTCTCGACGGTCGTGTGGTGCCGTTCGTCGCGGGCGAGCCGCTGCTCGTCGATCCGGGCGAGCACGTGCTTTCGGTCAGCGCGGCGCGCTACCGGGAGGCGAAGCTCGAGGTGTCGCTCGCGCCCGGCGAGACGCGCGAGGTCGAGCTCCAGCTGGTCGCGGAGCCGCCGCCCGCGGCGCCGAAGGCGATCGCACCCGCGCCCGCACCGGCGCAAAAGACCGAGATCGCGGCGCTTCCCCGGCCGGCTCCCCCGCCGCAGGCGGAGTCGCGGCCCGGCTCGAGCCGGAGGACCTGGGGCTTCGTGCTGGGCGGAGCCGGCATCGCGGCGCTCGGTGCCGCTACGTACTTCGGGGTGCGCACGGCCATGCTCGTCGATGAGGCCGATGCCTCCTGCGATCTCGACAGGGGCGAATGCGATCGCGAGGGCGGCCGGTTGATCGAAGAAGCGCACGGCACGGAGACCGCCGCGTGGGTGCTGGCCGGAGTCGGCGCCGCTGCTACGGGCGCGGGCGTCGTGTTGCTGCTGAGCGCGCCCAAGGCGGCGCGCGCGGAAGCGGGGGCCGCGGCCGGCCTCGCCGTTCGCCTGCGGCCCGGCGGGGTGTCCTTCGGAGGACGATTTTGAGCGCCGCGGTCATGGACACGGCGCTATGCGAGCGGCTCGCGAAGCTCGGCGCGGAGGGGGACGCGAGCGCGATTCGCAAGCTCGTGGAGTCGCTGTGGCCGGTCTGGGTGGAAATGGTCAGGACCAGCCGCAGCATGGGACCGCTCGCACGCTCGGAAGATCACGTGCACGAGGTGGTGACCCGTCTCGTGGAGAAGCTCGGGCGTGCCGACGGTCGCGGGCTGCGTCTCTACCTCGAGTGGCGCGCGCGCAATGCGGAGAAAACCTGGGCGGACTGGCTGCGCATCGTGACCAAGAACGCGGTGCGCGACTACGCGCGCGAGCAGATCGGCCCGAAGCAGGCCGATCCCGACGAACCCAGCCTGAAGCGACTCTTGAACGAATTCTCGTCCTCCGTGGCGCTCGAGGAGCTCGGCGCGCGCCCGCCGCTCACGGCGGCGCAAACGGCGCGCGAGCTTCTCGAGTTCGCCCGCCGGCGCCTGCCCGCGGACCAGCTGGCCGCGCTCGCGGGCTGGCTGGAAGGCGCGAGCTTCGAAGACATCGGCGCGGAGCTCGGCATCGCCGAGGGCGACGCTCGGAAGCTCCTGCGCGCGAGCGTCGCGACCCTGCGTCGCGAGTTCGCCGGCGCGCCGGGTACTTAGGAGGAAATGGGCGGATCGCGCGCAGCCGCCTGTGGTAGACCGAGGCTCGTGACTCGTGGGACGTGGGTGCACTCGAACCAACGGCGGCGCGCTCGTTCGGCGCGCGTTTCGTACTTCGCAGCGCTGACGGCGAGCGTGCTCGCCGCCTGCGGCGGCCGGACTCCGCTGTACGAGGAGCTCGAGCGCAGCGACGACTCGATCGGGCAAGGCGGCAACGCGGGGAAGGGCGGGCGCGGCGGTACGGCGGGCAAGGGCGGCTCCGCGGGTCGCGAGGGGAAAGGCGGCAGGGGCGGGGACGGCGGGGCGTCGGCGGCCGGCGGGGCAGGCGCAAGCGCCGGTCTCGCGGGAATGGGCGCCGCGGGCGGAAGCGGCAAGGGCGGCAGCGGCGGTGCTGCCGGCACGTCGGGTACGGCAGGCACGGGCGGTGTGGCGTGTCCACCCGGACTCACGAGCTGTGGGGGCGACGACGACGCGTGCGTGGATCTCACGTCCGATCCGGCAAACTGCGGCGACTGCGCCAACGTTTGCCCCACGGCAGAAGAGTGCCGGATGGGGGAGTGCCTTCCCCCGCAGTGCGAAACGGGGTTCGTGCTCGGCGGCGTGCCGCTCGTGTCGGCGCGCGACGCGCGCGCGTTTGCGGCTGCGGACGTGACGGGGGACGGCGTCGTCGATCTAGCCGTGGCGACGGGGCCCGCCGGTGGAACGACCGGTACGCTGTACGTGCTGCGGGGCGTGGGCGACGGAACGTTCGTCTCGGAGGCCGACTACGAGATCGGAACCGACCCGCAGTCGGTCGTGATCACGGATCTCGGCGACAACGGCATCGCCGATGTCGTGATTGCGGAAGGGCCGAACGAGAACCTGGTCAGGGTCATCTACGGATTCGCGAGCGAGGCGGGCTCCGTCACGCTCACCTTCTCCCCCGGGGAAGGTCCGGTCGCGGTCGTCGCCGGTGACCTGAATCACGACGGGCTCGTCGATCTCGCGATCGCCAACGCCGGCTCGGCGTCGCTGACGCTCGAGTACGGCCGCTCCGGCGGGTCGTTGGTGCCGGGGGGTGAGACGCAGCTCTCGATCACTCCGAACGTGCTGATCAGCGCGGACTGGAACCGGGATTCCTGGCCCGATCTCATTTCGGCCTCGACGGAGACCAGCTACATCGGCTTCAGCTCGGTCGGTGAATTCGGGATCTTCGTCACCAACTACTGGTTGGCCTACGATCCCACGTCGCTCGCTTCCGGAGACTTCGACGAGGACGGCAACATCGACCTGGTCGTCGGCAACACGTTCGACCCGGAGCTCAGTGTCGCCTACGGCGACGGCCAGGGCCAGGCCATGGGCGTGAGCAACCTTTCGCTCTCGAGCCGAGTGTCGGGGGTCGCGGTCGACGACTTCGACGCGGACGGTCATCTGGACATCGCGACGGCACATGTCGACGCGGACCAGCTCGCGGTCACCTACGGT
>DASXWF010000243.1:0-7448 GCA_036503835.1 Polyangiaceae bacterium
ATGCGATCGATCTGCTCGCGGTGCAGGAGCAGCTTGCGCGCGCGTTTCTCCTCGTGGCCGAAGGCGGCGTGCTTGAGCGGCGGGATGCGCATGCCCTTCACCCACGCTTCGCCGCGACCGTCGATGTCGACCCAGGCGTCGGTGAGATCGGCGGCGTTCTCGCGCAGCGAGCGCACCTCGCTGCCGATGAGCACGAGGCCGGCCTCGTAGCTGTCGCCGATTTCGTAGTCGAAGAACGCGCGCCGGTTCTTCGAGACCAGGCGGTCACCGCCGGTCTTGGGCTTCGCCTTGTCGCGCGCCATGGGGGGCGGTGTCATACCAGTTTCGGGGCCAAAGCCCCGAAACACGCGCCGATCAGGCTCGGACCGGCTACAATTCCCTGGTGCTGGACGAATCGGCTCCCTCCAGCGTATCGACGGGAAGCGCGCCGGAGCGCCTGACGAGCGACTCGGTCGTCGCCGGTCGCTACCGCGTGCTCGGACATCTCGGCTCCGGCGGCATGGGGGCGGTGTACCGCGCCGAGCACGTCCACATGCGCAAGACCGTGGCGCTCAAGGTGCTCCACGCCGAGCTCTGCCGTGTGAACGAGGTCGTGGCCCGCTTCGAGCGCGAAGCGATCGCCGCGGGTCACATCGATCACCCGAACGTGGTCGCCGCGAGCGACTTCGGCAAGCTCGAGGACGGCTCGTTCTACCTCGTGCTCGAGTACGTCGACGGCCGGAGCCTGCGCTCGCTCCTCGAGCAGGGGCCGCTGCCGCACGCGCGTTCCGTGGAGATTGCGCGCCAGACCGCGCTCGCGCTGCGCGCGGCCCACGCGCTCGGCATCGTGCACCGCGACCTCAAGCCCGACAACGTGATGCTCGTGCCCGAGCCGGGCGGCGGCGACCGCGTCAAGGTGCTCGATTTCGGCATCGCGCGCGTCACGATCCCGGGGTCGGCGCCGGACGCCACGAACCTCACTCGTGTCGGTGTCATCATGGGGACCGTCGCGTACATGTCGCCCGAGCAGGCGACGGGCCAGGAGGTCGACGGGCGCACCGACCTCTACGCGCTCGGCGT
This sequence comes from Polyangiaceae bacterium, assembly GCA_036503835.1. GTDB lineage: Bacteria > Myxococcota_A > Polyangia > Polyangiales > Polyangiaceae > PMG-095. The sequence continues at coordinate 1,060 of DASXWF010000243.1, forward strand.
GATGCTCTACGAGATGATCTCCGGCCGCCAGCCGTTCGAAGCGGAGCTCCCGAGCCAGGTGCTCGCGCGCCAGCTCGTCGAAAAGCCACCCCCGCTTCCCGCCGGCACGCCGCCAGCCCTCTCCGCGCTCGTCCTTGCCTTGATGGAGAAGGGCGCCGCGGATCGACCCGAATCGGCCGACGCGGTGCTCGAACGTCTGAATGCGCTCACGGTCACGCCCTCCGGTCGCGTGGGACCACCGCCCCGCGACCTGCGGCGGATCGCCACGCTCGGTGCCGGCGCAGCGGTCCTGCTCTTCGGGCTCGTCACGGTGGCCGCATTGTCGGGCGGCAAGGAAGAGCCGGGAGCCTCGGCGAGCGCCGAATCGGCCGCGGCGCCCCTGCCCGCACCCGGCGACAGCGCTCGCGCCGGTGAAGGCCAACCGGAGGCGATTTTACCAGTTGCCGGCGCGACCAGCGCTGTGGCTTCAGCGGTACCGGCCCCGCCCGCGTCCGCGGCGAGCGCCCGGCCGGTGACGAAAGCGGGTACCAAGAGCAGCGGGCCCCGGAAGAAACCCGCGCCGCAGAGCAACGAGGCGCGAAAGCCCGAGCGGCGGACGGGCCCCGGTGGGATCTACATCCCGCCGCCGGACCAGTGGTTTTAGCGTTCGGGTTCGGTGAGCCGGTTTCGCGGTCTCGCGGACACGGTCCGGCATGGCAGAGTTGCGCAGGAGGGCAGGTGCGCCCGACGAGTCCGGCGTCGAGGCCAGCCGTTGGACGACAGAGGCCTTGTGTTCTCCGGCGGGGAAGTCGCTCCTCAGCTGCCTCGAGTCCGTAGCCCAGGCCGGCGCCCCTCGCGCCCGGCATCCCATCGTGCGGACCGTGCTGAACCGGCTCGCCCGGGAACCGTCGCTGAGCTGCACCGAGTTGGCGGAGGAGCTCGAGCTCAGCTCTTCGTGGCTCGCCCGCACCTTCAAGCGCGAGATGAAGCGCTCGATCGTCGAGTACCGAAACGACCTTCGAATCGCGGCCTTCCTCGAGAGACTCGCCGCGCGCGGCGGTAACCTGCGCGAGGCGGCGCGCGACGCCGGCTTCGGCAGCTACGCCCAGTTTCATCGCGTCTTCCGCGCGCGCTACGGGCGCAGCGCGAGCGCGTACCTGAAGTCGAGCGAGAGCGACCCCGAGGCGCCCCAGGCCTCCCGCGTCGAGACGACCCCGCCGCCTTCCCTGGGTCAGGATTTAGAAGTGTTCGAAACTATTAGGCAATTCGGCGCAGCGTGAGCCGATTGCCCCTCGCGGTGCACACTGCGAGGGTCGGACTTCGTCTCGAGCACCCCATGGTCACGCCTCTCACGTTCGTTGGCGACGAAGAAGAGCTCCTTCGAGCTCTGCGCGAGCGCCACCCCGGAGCCGTGGCTGTGTTCTACGACCGCCATGCCGCCCACGTGCAACGGGCCCTCCGCTCCGCGCTCGGTCCGGACGCCGATCTTCCCGATCTGCTCCAGGAAGTGTTCATTCGTGCCATCGACGGCATCGGTGAGCTCGAGGACCTGACGCGCGTCCGCAGCTGGCTCACGACCATCGCCGTGTTCACCGCGCGCGCCCAGATCCGGCGCCGCGCCCGGCGCAACCGACTGGGGATTTTCTCTCCACAGCGTACGAGTGTCTCACAGGCGGAACCGGCGCCGCTCGAAGCGCTCTCTGCGCTCCGGCAGACGTACGGAGTGCTCGACGAGTTACCACTGAACGAGCGCATGGCCTTCGTCTTGAGGTTCGTGAACGGCTTGACCCTGCCGGAAGCGGCGGAGGCTTGTCGCGTCTCGCTCGCCACGTTCAAGCGCCGGCTCGCCCGCGCCGAACGGCTGTTCGTCGAACGTGCCCGCAGCTGTCCAGCCCTGCTTCCCTGGCTGGAGGATGGAAAGCGATGGAGCCTCGAGAAGCTCGGTTGAACGCGCTCGGTGAGGAGCTCGATCAGCTGCTCGCTGAGGCGACGCGAGCGAGCGACCAGGTGCGTGACGCGCGCGACGGTGTGCTGTACCGCGTCGCGCTCGGCCCGAAGCGCGCGACGGGCGCCGGCTTTTTGGCCGGTCTGCGCCCGCGCTCTGCGTTCGCCGCGCTGGGCGCCGCGGCCGCCTTGGCGGCGGGGCTCTGGCTCTGGCTGCGGATTCCGATCTCGTTCGAGATCGGCGGAACCGGCGTTGCTTCCGACATGGACGCAGCGATTGCGGCGCCCGCCGGGGAGTCGGTGCCGCTTCGATTCTCCGAGGGCAGCTCGGTGGTGATCCGTCCGGGCGGTCGGGTGCGAGTGCTCGGCACGGAGGCGAACGGCGCGCACGTGCTCCTGGAGAGCGGTGCGGTCGACGTGGCGATCGCGCATCGAGGGCAGCGCGGCGCCGCATGGAGTTTCGACGCGGGCCCGCTCTCGGTGCACGTGACGGGCACGCGCTTTCAGCTGGCGTACAGTCCGCGCGATCAGCGTTTCTCTCTCGCCATCAGCGAGGGCTCGGTGGTGGTCAGCGGCAGCTGCCTGCCTCGGGCGAGAACGTTCGCCGCCGGTGAAACGTTCACCACCGCGTGCGGCACAGCGGAAGGCGCGCCCGTCGGAGCTCCGGCCCCTGCTGCTTCAGTGGGGGTTTCCGGCCCCGCTCTGGTCGCGCAACCGAGCGCGAGCCCGGCGAAGAGCGTCGAGGTCCAGGCTCCGTCGGCCGCTCCGGCGAGCAGTGCCGCCGTGGAGAAGACGTGGCGAGAGTGGATGCGGGAAGGCGACATCGACCGCGCCTACCGTGCTGCGGTCGCCGCCGGCTTCACCGAGGTGTGCAGGACGGCGACGCGGGCGGAGCTGCTCTCGCTGGCCGACGGCGCGCGCGGAGCCGGCGACATCCCCCGGGCCGGCGCCGCGCTCACCAGTCTGCGCGAGCGCTTCGCCGGGTCTCCCGACGCCGCGGCGGCGGCGTTCACGCTCGGCCGTCTCGCGTTCGAGCGGCGCGGCGCCTATGCTGACGCCGTGCGCTGGTTCTCGAAGTACCTCGAGGAAGCTCCGAACGGTCCGCTGATGGGTGATGCGGTGGGCCGCTTGATGGAGGCGCGCCACCGGCAGGGTGATCGCGCCGGTGCGCGTGCGGACGCCGAGCACTACTTGCGGCGCTTCCCGAAAGGGCCCTACGCCGCCCTCGCACGGCAGCTGCTCGCGGAACGATGATCCCGTCGCGCGGGTTCGGGGAAGCGCTCGCGCGTGCATTCGAGAGACTGATCGGCAAGGCGTGCGCGGTTCTCTTGCTGAGCTTGCTCGGGTTGCTCGGCCTGCCGGCGCTCGCCTGGGCAGGCGACGAACGCCCGCGTGTCCTGCTCATCGTGCCCGATCCCGACGACCCTTTCGCGCGCCGCCTCAGCGCCGAGATTTCGGATCTCGCCGTCACCTTGGTGACGCGAAAATCCGCCGATCGGCTCGACGCGGCCGCTCGCGAGGACGGCGCTGTCGCCGCCATTCGCATGCTCCCCGCGCGCAACGGCGTCGAGGTCTGGATGGCGGACGCGACCTCGGGCCGCTCGCTGCTCCGCCAGTTGATCGTCGACGAGTCACCGGGTGGCCCGAATCACAGCGTGGTGGCGTTGCAAACGGCCGAGCTCCTGCGGACGAGCCTGCTCTACGAGAAGAAGGAGGCGGGCGAGCCGGCGCCGAACGCCCAAGCCGCTCCGGCACCCGTCGAACGGCCCGCAGAGCAGTCCGCGCCGCCTTCGAAGGCCCGCCCGCGACACCAGGGCGGTGTCCAGGCAGGACTCGGCGCCATCTCGGGGTTCGGCGGCGCGAGCGCCAGCTTCCAGTTCTGGGGCTCGATCCACTACGGCGTCGGACCGTGGCTCGCGCTGGCGCTCGATTTCAGCCTGCCGCTCGAGCGGGGAAGCCTGAGCGGTCCCGAAGGCTCCGCGCTGCTCGGGGCGCTGCTCGCCGGCGCCTCACTCTCGGCACGCTGGCGACCCGAACAAGGTCCGTGGTTTTTGGCAGGCGCTCTCGGGACCGGTGTTCTCCGCGTGAGCACCGAAGGCAAGGCGGTCGAGCCGCTCGAGTCTTCCGACGCGAGCGCCGTCACGGGCGTCGGCTACTTGCGCGCCGATGCGGGGGTGACCATCACGCCCTGGCTGCGGGCGGGCGCGCGCGTCGTGACGGGCCTCGCGATCCCGCGGGTTACGCTGAAGTTCGCGGGCAACCCCGCCGGCTCCTGGGGCAACCCGTTCCTCGGCGCGTTCGGCATGCTGGAAGTGCCCTGGGGCTGACGCGGCGTGCGCCGCGCGCCCGACCCCGTCACGGCTCGAAGCGCACGTCGTCGATCCACACGTTGAAACGGTGCGTCGGCCAGATGATGAAGCCCACGAGCTCGTCCACGCGGAGGTCGGTCAAGGGGTCGCCGACGCCGGCCTGCGCCAGGTCCGAAAACGGCATCACGATGCGCTGCCACTCGCGCGAGAGCGTCACGTTCGTGCGGTAGAAGTCCATGCAGCCCCCCGAGCAGACGCCGCCGTTCCAGGCGACGTCCATCGTCGTCAAGCCCATGGGAACCACGAACGGAGGCTCGGCGCTCGGTCCGACCGCTGCGAAGAACGAGATCGCGCTGTAGGCGGTGCCGTCGTACGCGACGGCGGTTCCGCCCTGGTCCTGTTTGAAGACCGCGGTCCAGTTGGCTCCCCACTCGGTGAACCCGGCGCCGGTGAAGTGACCCGCGTGCTCGCCGCGCGCAGCGCAGCGGGACGAATTCTCCCAGAGGAGCACGCCCGAGCTGTCGGTTCCCCGGATCCACGCGCCGTCGCGCTCCGAAACGGTGGCGATCTGCAGATCGCCGTCCTCGAAATCGTCGATCAAGCGCTCGCTCGGCGAATCCTCCCATTCTAGGGGTTCCCGCAGCGGGCGTTCGGGACAGCCCTCGGAGACCTGAATCGGCTCGAGCGACGCGGTGCAGCCGGAGAGCGCCGCGAGCAGCGGCAGCCCCCACACCTGCCTTCGCCACCGCCGGAGAGCGAACGGGATCCGCACGCGCGTTTTTTATCACGGTTCCGCGCGTCACGCCCTCGGCCGTCGCGACTCGGGCTCAGTTGACCGAAAAGTTCGCGATGGCGAAGTCGGTGGCCGTGGAGCTCTTCGCCATCAGTTCTTTCGTGCCGCCCACCTCCAGGATCTGGATGCGCTTCGGCGTGACGAAAACGGACAGGTAGTAGAGGTGCGGCGTCTGGCCTTCGTCGTGGCCGAAGCGAAATTGCTTGCCCGGTACGCCGTCCTTCGAACGAATTTCCCGGGTCTCGAGCAGCGCGTAGCCACGCCGTCCTCGGAGCTGGTTTTCGATGGCCCGCGCCCAGAAGTCGAGCTCGCCGCGCGGCTCGTTGTCGATTTCGCGCACGCCGATCACGAGTCCGTCGGCCGACGTCGCGCGATAGTCGTAGCTCTCCTGATCCTCGAGCTCGACGAAGCCGCGCGGGGTCGCCGCGCGAAAGTCGTGTCCGCAGGCGGAGAAGAGCGAGAGCGCGGCGGCTGCGAACAGCGCTTGGGTCCGAAACGATGCGAGGGATTTCATGGGTGACTCACAAGGCGAGCAGGTTCGACAAGCCGAGCTCCTTCAGCCATTCGAAGGGTAGGGGGGAGCGCGGATCGATGCGCTCGATCACGCGCGGCTGGAAATTCACCGTGATGGTCGAGAAGGCGACGAGCTCGCTCATCAGCTTGAGCTTGCCCTTCAACTGCTCGATGGTTCCCGTCACGCGGTCGAGCTCGCGCTCGACGGCCAGCGCGTCTTCGACCTTGCTCGCCTTGGCGAGCAGGATTTCGAGGCGCTGGCGCACGACCTCGGCGTTGCGCAGGCGGACCTCGAGATCCGCGTACTCCTCGGTGACGTCGCGGGCGGCGACGTCGCGGTGGAGCTCGTCGCCGACCTTCCCGATGCCGGCGAGCGTCTCCCGAAAGACTGCGGCCGGGACGCGAACCGTGATGCTCGCGTCGTTGCGCCGCACGAGGTAACCGTGGCGTTGCCGAGCGAGCTCTTCGACGGCGTCGAGGGCGGCGTCGAGGCCGAACACCGCCAGCGTGAGGGTCGCGCTGTAGATCAGTAGCGGCGCGGCCTTCTGGACGCGCGGAACGTCGGCGAGCGTCTGCGGGGGTGCGGGCTCGGGCGCCGCGGTGAGCTGCTTGGCTTCGCGGCCGGGTACGCCCGCCGGGCCCGACGGGGGCGGTGGCGGCGCAACTGGCGGCGCTGCGCTCGACTTCGGCCGCTCGCTCGCCGCCACCGACACCGGCAGGAGGTCCTCCGTTCGATCGGTGTCCTCGGACGCCGTCTCCGCCAGCATCTCGGGCTCGGCGCTGTAGCCGTACTGGCCCGAGGTGCGAGCGGGGCTCGACGGTGCTTCGGCCGGCGCGTCGTAGGCACGCCC
>DASXWF010000244.1:0-5886 GCA_036503835.1 Polyangiaceae bacterium
TTGGTGAGGTAGAGGCTGTCGCTGATCACGGGCGTGGACTGAGCGGTCGACGTACGCGTCTTCGAGTCGGTGATGAAGTCGTTGAGATCGAAGCTCCACTCGCTGATCGTGCTCGTGGCAACGTAGCTGATGATGGGCCGGCCTTCGAACTGCTGCGACACGTAGGTGGCGAACGACTTGCCGTTGATCGTCGCCTGGCCGCCGGAGTGTTGCTCGCCTTCACCTTCCGCGAAGACGTTCGCCGTCTTGTGGAACCAGACCATCAAGAAGGAGCGGCTGCTTGGGCCCTGATCGCCCGCGCCCGGCGCGAACCAGACGTCGTAGGCGACGTTGAACTCCGTTCCGCTGCCCGACCAGCGCCAGGCCGTCGGAACGTCCGTCAGCGCGCTCACCTGTTTGGCGAGATTGCTGCCGGTGGTGGCCTGGCCGTCGCCGCCGGACGAGCCGATGAACAGCGACGGGTAACCCATGGGCGCGCCGGACGTCGGGGCGCTGCCGCTGAAATTCGCGATGGTGAACGAGGGGCCGTTGTACGAGATGTCGTACTGCCCGCCCGAGCCGAAGATGTTGTTCTGAACGTTGATGACCGGCGAACCGGTGTTGGTCGCGACGCGCTGGAACTTGTTGCTGCTGCCCAGCGTTCCGGAGAGCCCGCTGCCGCTGGTCGGCGCGTTCAGATCGCAGCCCATGCCGGTCATGCCGCTCATGTCGGACTCGGCGATCGAGTTCACGCAGAAATCGAAGGGCACGTCGGTGGTGGCGCTCGGAACCTGGATGATCGCCTGCGCGATCGGCACGCTGCCGTCGTAGGGGAGCCCCTCGCCGCCCGGCCAGCACTCCGTGTTGAACGAGGAGTACGGAACGAAGATGCTGGCGCCGCCGGTGCCAATCTCGGCGCACCAGCGGTGCTCGGCGTTGGTCTCGCCGTCGAGGCCCTGGATTTGCAGGCGCAGCTGCGCCGGCGTGTTCGCCGTGATGTTGACGCTGATGCCCTCGTTGGCCGGCGTGATCGTGCCGAGCGGTGACTCCGCGACGCGCTCCTGATTCAGATTCCAGCCGAGCATGGCGCCGTTGGAGCCGTCGGCCACTCCGATCACCGTTCCGGCCGCGCAGACCGGCCAATCGAGCGTGCCCTCGTAGCTCGCGGGCGTGATGGTGTTGCCGGTGCCGAAGGTTGCCGTCCACGCAAAGCCTCTCCAGGCACCCGACGTGAGATACCCGGTCGGGAGGTCGCCGCTGGAGCCGCCGGTGCCGGCTACGGGACCCGTGCCGCTCGTTCCCGCGATCGGAGCCGAGCCAGCCGCCGGAGTGCCACCGGTACCGCCCGTCGCCGGAGGCGCGCCGCCGGACGTGCCGCCCGTGGCGTTGCCTGCAACGCCCGTCCCGGCGGTGCCGCCCGTCGTTATGGGACCGGTTCCGGAAATGCCGCCGGTCGGCGCGCTTCCGCCTTGATTCGAAGTACCACCGCTCCCCGGAGTGTCGTCGTCGTCGTCACCGCCGCGGTTGCGGTTCGGTTCGTTCGCCGCACAGCCCCACAGGATTGCCAAGAGAAAGAGTGACGAGCCGGTCCAGGTCAAGGTGCTTCGCATCGGTCGAGAACCTCCAACAGAGAAGCGGGAAGAGCCACGAGTCTTCTCGCTCACAATTGGCCCATACTAGCACGGCGCCCCAGGCTGGCGAGTCGCGGCCCCGCCGGCTTTTTCCGTTTCAGGAAATCTCCGCGGAAGCGCGCGTTTCTCAAGAGCTGCTTTCGCGAGGACCGCTTTCGTTGGAAAGTTCGGTGACTCGTCGGTCGGCGGGGCCCAGCCCCCGTTGACCTTCGGTAGGGGTCCCAGCCCATGACAGAGGTCCCAGCTTTCCCGATGCACGCCGAATGGCTCGAGCCCGACGGCCTGGGCGGCTTTGCGAGTGGAACGACGCTCGGCCTCCGCACGCGCCGGTATCACGCGCTCCTGCTCGCCGCGGCGGACCCGCCGGCGAGCCGTTTCGCGCTCGTGCAGAGTGTCGCCCTGCGGCTCGTGACGCCGAGCGGATCGCTCGAGCTCTGGCCGGAAGCGTACGGCGAGGTCACGACGGGCCTCGACGCGGCCTCGCGCGAATTCACGAACGACCCCTGGCCGACGTTTCGTCGCGACACGCCCTTCGGCGTCGCCGTGAGCGTCGAGATCTTCGTCCCGCACGGTCGTCCCGCGGTGGCCGTTTCGGTCCGGCTCGATCACCCGCTGCCCGGCGCGCGTCTCGAGCTCCGGCCGTTGCTCTCGGGTCGGGATCTGCACGCCCTCCACCATGAGAACGGCGCCGTCAACTTCGCTTCCGAGCGGCGCGGGCGCGCCGTGCGTTGGGCTCCGTACCCGGGCGTGCCGGCGATCCTCTGTCTCAGCAACGGGGAGTACCGCGCCGCGCCGGACTGGTACCGCAATTTCTTCTACTCGGAAGAAGCGGCGCGCGGCCTGGACGCGCGCGAGGATCTGTCGACTCCGGGCAGCTTCTCCTTCGATCTCGCGCAGGGCGAGGCCGTGTGCCTGTTCAGCGCGGAGCTCGCGAGCGGGCTGCGTTTCGAAGGTGCCGACCCGTCGCGCCTGATCGAAGAGCTCCGCCACGGCGAGATCGAACGGCGCAGGCGCTTCGCGGGGCCACTCGAGCACGCGGCGGACGCTTACCTGGTGCGCCGCGGCGCGGGCCGCACGATCCTGGCGGGCTATCCCTGGTTCGGCGATTGGGGGCGCGACAGCTTCATCGCCATGCGCGGCCTCTGCTTCGCGCAGGGCGAGCTCGAAACCGCGCGCGACATTCTGCTCACCTGGGCGGGCGCGGTCTCGGACGGCATGCTGCCGAACCGGTTCTCGGATCGCGCGGACGAGGCGCCGGAGTACAACTCGGCGGACGCCTCGCTCTGGTTCGTGCTCGCGGTGGAAGAGCTCGTCGAGCGAGATCGCCTGACGGGGCTGCTGAGCGACGCCCATCGCCGCGAGCTCGACGCGGCGCTCCTCGCGATCATCGAAGGGTACGCGCGCGGCACACGGCACGGCATTCGTCGTGACGCCGACGGCCTGCTCCGCGCCGGGATGCCCGGCGTGCAGCTGACCTGGATGGACGCGAAGGTCGGCGGCGAGGTGATCACCCCGCGCATCGGGAAACCCGTCGAAATCCAGGCGCTCTGGATCCATGCCTTGCTCGCTGCGTCCGAGCGCCACGGACGCTACCGGGAGTGGGCGGAGGTGGCGCGGGCGTCGTTCGAGCGGCGCTTCTGGAACGGCGAGCGGCAGATGCTCTTCGACGTGGTCGACGTGGATCACCGGACGGGCGCCACCGACGCGGCCTGCCGCCCGAACCAGATCTTCGCGGCCGGCGGCTTGCCGCACACGCTGCTCGAGCAGCCGCGCGCGCGGCTCGTCGTGGACGCGGTCGAGCGCGAGCTCTGGACTCCGCTCGGCTTGCGCTCGCTCGAACGCGGACATCCGTCGTATCGGCCGCGCTACTCGGGCGGAGTCTACGAGCGCGACAGCGCCTATCACCAGGGCACCGTCTGGCCGTGGCTGCTCGGTGCCTTCGTCGAAGCCTGGGTGAAGAGCCGCGGCGGCGGAACGGCCGCCAAGCGCGAAGCCCGCAACCGCTTCGTCGTCCCGCTGCTCCACCACGTCGAGCAGGCGGGCCTCGATCACGTCAGCGAAATCGCCGACGCCGAGGATCCGTTCACTCCCCGCGGTTGCCCGTTTCAGGCCTGGTCCGTGGGCGAGCTCCTGCGCCTCGAGCGCGAGGTTCTGGTTTAGACCGCCCGAATGCTCCCGGGCGTCGTCCCAGAGCGACGGACGGTTCGATCCTGGTCGAACTGCCCAGAAGGAGTGACGTCTAGTCCCGCAGCCAGTGGCAGGTGTACCCGCCCGGGTGCTTCTGCAGATAATCCTGGTGATAGTCCTCGGCGGACGTGAAGGGACCTTCCTTCACGATCGCGGTCGCGATCGGGCGCTTCCATTTGCCGCTCGCCTCGATGCGCTGCTTCACCGCCTCGGCCGTCTTGCGCTGTTCCTCCGAGGTCACGAAGATGGCGGAGCGGTACTGCGTGCCGATGTCGTTGCCCTGGCGATTCAAGGTCGTGGGATCGTGCATGCGGAAGAACCACTTCTCGAGCAGATCCGCGTACGAGAGCTTCTTCGGATCGAACACCACGCGGATCGCTTCGGCGTGCCCGCTCCGGCCGGTCTTCACGTCCTCGTAGCTAGGCTTGTCGGTGGTGCCGCCCGTGTACCCGACCTCGGTCTCGACCACGCCCGGAACGGCGCGCAGGATCTCTTCCATGCCCCAGAAGCAGCCGCCCGCGAGCACGGCCGTCTCGAGCGTGGCTTCGCAGCCGGGCGCTTCACCGGGCGCGGGACGCGCGCAGGAGTTGGCTTCGCCTTCCGCGATCTCCGGCGCCTTGCCGCCGACGAACTTGCGGTAGTCGCCGTAGCCTTCGGCCTCGAGCTTGCTTTCGGGGATGAAGCGCAGCGAGGCGGAGTTGATGCAATAGCGGAGACCCGTCGGGCCCGGGCCGTCGTCGAACACGTGCCCGAGGTGGGCGTCGCCGTCGCGCGAGCGCACCTCCGTGCGCCGCATGCCGAGCTTGCCGTCCTCGTGGCTCGTCACGCGCGCGGGGTCGACCGGGCGGGTGAAGCTCGGCCAGCCCGTGCCCGAGTCGAACTTGTCCTTCGAGCTGAAGAGCGGCTCGCCGCTCACCACGTCCACGTAGAGCCCGGATTCGTGGTTGTCCCAGTACTTGTTGCGGAACGGGGGCTCGGTGGCGTCGTGCTGGGTGACCTCGTACTCGAGGGGCGAGAGACGCTGCTTGAGCTCGGTATCCGAGGGCTTCTTGTAGATTTTCTGCGTCATGGCGGGTTCCAGACTATCCCCCGCGACACCGCTCGAGAAAGCGGCTGAGCTCTTCGCCGCCGCCGTCATCGAGGGCGCTTCGCCCTTGGGCGGTCGCCGCGTGCAGCCGCTCAGGGCGACCAGCGCGGCGAGCAGCAAGACCTTGGCGGACCTGACGATGCTCGGCATGGTTCGAAGAGTCATGGCACCTCGGGGGGACATTCGAGGTACGTCGGGCCGCCCGGCGAGGTTACGCGACCGGCCGGCTTCCAGCGGCAACGTAAGGTAAGCCCTCACGCTGGGGTTTCAAGGGGGTCCGGGCCCCGCCTCACGCGAAAGCCGCCTCAATGCGAGAGCGCGGAGGTGAACGAGGGCTCGTCGTCGTTGATGCGTCCGGGTCCCTGCGCGCGGTACCACTCCGGGAAGACCGTGTAGCGGGTGGCGCGAAACTTCTGGAAGGTGCGCGCCCGGAAGCGCGCGTAGTCGCCGAAGCGGCCGAGCGTGTGGCAGCTCGGGCCCATGCCGTAGGCCGAAAACATCGCGTAGTCGCCCGGCCAGCCCTTGCAATTCGCCTCGGCCCAGCGCCGGCCGCGCACCATCATCACGGCGCCGGCGTCGAAGCAGCGCCGGAGCTCCGGATACTCGAGCCCGACGACCTTCTGCGCGAGCTCCTCGTCCTCGAGCTGCGCGAGGTCCCAGGGGACCGCCGTGCGCAGGACGCCGGGTTGCAGGTCCATCAGGCACACCTCGCCCGCGGGGCCGCGCGTGTGTCCGACCTGAATGTCTTCGCGCAAGCCCGTGCTCCAACCCGCGGCGGTCAACATCGCGCGCGCGAGATCGGTCGGACCTTCGCGCCAGGAGCCGCGCGCGTACATGGCGGCGTCGGCGAGCGCCTGCGCCATGACTTCGAAGCGGCGCGCTCCCGCTTCGCGAGTCTCGACACGAACCCAGGCCTTGAGATCGTCGTCCCAGCGTGGCGCCGCGCACAGCACGGTAGCCTCGGGGCACACGGGCACGAGCTCGCAGCTCGCCGAGAACGGC
>DASXWF010000245.1:0-3094 GCA_036503835.1 Polyangiaceae bacterium
ACGCTGAAACGACTGGATCTCACGCCGCTCGCGCGCTTCGTTTCGTTCGCCGTGAAGGGCGTGCCCCCGGAGATCATGGGCATCGGTCCGAAGGAAGCGATCCCGGCGGCCCTGGCCAAGGCCGAGCTGAAGCTCGACGACATGGGCTGGATCGAGCTGAACGAGGCGTTCGCCGCGCAAGTGCTCGCCGTGATCCGCGACGTCGGCTTGAACCAGGAGGTCGTCAATCCCCTCGGTGGGGCAATCGCGCTCGGGCATCCGCTCGGCGCGACCGGCGCGATCCGCGCGGCGACGCTGGTTCACGGCCTCAGGCGCACGAACCGGCGATACGGCATGGTCACCATGTGCGTCGGAACCGGCATGGGCGCCGCCGCCATCCTGGAGCGCGTCTAGTACTAGCCCCGGCAGGCGTTCAGGTTCGCCCTCGGACTGCTTCTGGGTGACGGCCGGTTGCAGTTCCTGCGCCCGACGATTCGCCGGGCGCAGTTGCTGCGTGCTCCGCGGCGCGGACCAGGGCGGTCTCCCCCTCGCGATGCACGGCGAGCAGCCGGAGCAGGGCGGCGATTCGGCCGGAAAGCTCCGACCAGCGCCCTTGATCCGACACGAGGAGACGAAGGTCAGCCATCGACTGCGATAGCGCCGTGTGATCGGACCTCATGTCGACGACTCCCGGCAGCAGGTCGGGGCGGCGAGAAGCGACCCTCGTCAGGCTTATTTCGGCGGTTTCGAAGTGCGCGGCGAGTACGCTCCCCAGTTCATCGACGAGCGCGCACGGGTCGAGTCTCGCCGGCGGCAGGATGCCGGCGTCGAGCGCGCCGCAGAGCTCGCGCAGCGACTTCTGCACGGCGGCGAAACGCTCGTGCTCGCTCAACAGCAGAGGCACGCGACCGAAGAACTCGGAGAACCGGCTGGAAGAGGTGGCAGGAGTCATACTCGTTTCGGAAAGCAACCCACGTGCCAGGACGAGAACCCGAACCTCCTCAGTGCCAGTACTTCTTGGTTCGGCGCAGCGCCGCCTGCGCCGCCGCGACGCGCGCAATCGGCACGCGGAACGGCGAACAGGAGACGTAGCCGAGTCCGATGCGCTCGCAGAAGTCGATCGACTTGGGATCGCCGCCGTGCTCGCCGCAGACGCCGACCGAGATGTCCGTGCGCACCACGCGCCCCTTTTCGACCGCGATGCGCATGAGCTCGCCCACGCCTCCGATGTCGAGAGAGACGAACGGATCGTCGGGCAGGATCTGGCGCTCGATGTAAGCCGGCAAGAAGCTGCCCGCGTCGTCGCGCGAGATGCCGAGCATGGTCTGGGTGAGATCGTTCGTCCCGAACGAGAAGAACTCTGCGTGCTCGGCGAGCTGATCCGCGAGCAGGGCGGCGCGGGGCAGCTCGATCATCGTGCCGAATTTGAAGCGCACCTCGGTCCCGTGCCCCGCGAACACCTCGGCGGCCACGCGGTCCACGATCGCGCGCATGGCCGTGAGCTCCCCCGGGCTGAACGCGAGCGGGATAATGATCTCGGGATGGGGGTCGAGCCCCTCCTTCTTGACGATGCACGCGGCGTCGAGAATGTCCCGCACCTGCATGGCCGAGATTTCGGGGTAGGTGATGCCGAGCCGCACGCCGCGGTGGCCGAGCATGGGGTTGTACTCGTAGAGCTCCGAGATCTTGCGCTTCACGTCGGCGACGCTCACTCCCATCGTGGACGCGAGCTCCGCGATCTGCGCCTGCTCCTGCGGCAAGAACTCGTGCAGCGGCGGGTCGAGCAAGCGGATGTTGACCGGTCGCCCCTTCATCACCCGAAAAAGCGCGCTGAAGTCCGCGGTCTGGAACGGCAAGAGCTTGGCGAGGGCGCGCTCCCGGGCCGCGGTGTCGCGCGCGAGGATCATCTCCCGCACGGCGGCGATGCGTTCCTCGCTGAAGAACATGTGCTCGGTGCGGCAGAGCCCGATGCCCTCCGCGCCGAAACTGAGCGCCTTCTCGGCCTGGGCGGGCGTATCGGCGTTGGCTCGCACACGCAGGCGCCTGACGCGCTCCGTCCATTTGAGGAGCGTCTCCATTTCTTCGCCGAGCGCCGCGTCCACCGTCTCGACCACGCCGGTGAAGACGCGGCCGGTCGAACCGTCGATGGTGATCGGATCCCCGTGTGCGATCGTGGCGACGACGGCGCCGTTGGGGCCGTGAATGGTCATGACGGCTTCGTCGTAGTCGACGTGCAGCGCGGCGCACCCGGCGACGCAGGGGCGCCCCATGCCGCGGGCGACGACCGCCGCGTGACTCGTCGCGCCGCCGCGGGCCGTCAGGATGCCTTTCGCGGCCTTCATCCCGTGCAGATCCTCGGGCGAGGTCTCGACGCGCACGAGGATCACCCGTTCGTTCTTCGCGGCGTACGCCTCGGCGTCGGCCGCGCTGAACACCGCTTTGCCCGAGACGGCTCCCGGGGAGGCGGCGATGCCCTTCGCCACCGGAACGGCCTTCGTCTTCGGGTCGATGGCAGGGAAGAGCAGCTCCTCCAGCCGTTCGGGCGCGATGCGCAGGATGGCCTCGTCCGGGTGCAAGAGGCCTTCGCCGACCATGTCCACCGCGATGCGCACGGACGCCCGGGCGGAGCGTTTGCCGTTCCGTGTCTGCAACAGATAGAGCTTGCCTGCCTCGATCGTGAATTCGAGGTCTTGCATGTCGCGAAAGTGGTCCTCGAGCTTCGCCTGAATCGCGAAGAGCTCGGCGTAGCCGTCGGGCAGCATCTCCTCGAGCGAAATGCCCGGGCTCTCCGCGTTCTTCGCCAGCGGTCGCGGCGTCCGGATGCCGGCCACGACGTCTTCACCCTGCGCGTTCGGCAGCCATTCACCGAAGAACCGCCGCTCACCCGTGCTCGGATCGCGCGTGAAGGCGACACCCGTCGCGCTGGTCTCGCCGAGGTTGCCGAAAACCATCGCCTGAACGTTGACGGCGGTACCCCATTCGTTCGGGATGCCGTGCATGGCACGGTAGAGCTTGGCGCGCGGGTTGTTCCAGCTCTCGAACACCGCGACGATCGCCGCTTCGAGTTGTGCGTAGGGGTCCGTCGGAAAGCCGCGCTCCGAATGCTCGCGGATGA
>DASXWF010000246.1:0-6390 GCA_036503835.1 Polyangiaceae bacterium
GCTGCGAAAGGTGAGGGGCACGAGCGTCTCGGGGTCAGACAGCGCCGGGTCGGCCACTGTTCCAGGCATGGCAGGGGCGGATGCTCACGTGAGTGCCTGTGAACAAAGGTGGGTCCCCGTTCGAAGCCTGTCGACCCCCAGCAAAAAACCGACGCCTCTGCGTCGAACCTTTGCCTGCAGAAACCGGTTCCAGGTACGTTCAAGCCCGGGAGAGAGAATCTGGCGAGTCCGGTGGAACGAGCGTATCCTGATCGACTCGGGTTGCTGTATGCCTGTCGCTAGCAGCCATCGACTGCGAGTCATCATGACCTCGCTCACCGCGGTGACGTGCGCGGTGGCGACGCAGGAAGACGTTCCGGCGCCGCCGGTGCCGCCGTCGGGCGGTAGCATCGGCGCGGGCACCTCGAGCGTCGCCGGCACCTCGAGCGCCGGTGGAGGTATGACCGGCAGCGGGGGAGCCGGCAGCGGGACGGGCGGCACGTTCGGAAAGGGCGGCAAGGCCGGCTCGGGTTCCAGCGGTGCGACGACGGGCGGCAGCGGCCCGTCGAGCGGTGGAAGCGCAACCGGCGGCAGCGTAACCGGCGGCAATGGAACCGGTGGCCGAGGGGGCTCGAACGCGTTCGGTGGAGCGGCCGCCGTCGACTCGACGGGAGGCACCGGGGACGCGGGAACCGCGAGCGGCAGGGGTGGGACTTCTTCGGGATCCGGTGGCTCGCCGGGAACCGGCGGAGCGTTCGGCAAGGGCGGCTTCGGCACGGGCGGACTCGGCGGAACAGGGAGTTCGGGCGCCGCCGGAATTGGATCGGGCGGCATGAGCGCCGCCGCCTGTCCGGACCCGCGAATGCCGGACACCCCCGGCGCCACGCAAGGCAACTCGGGTGAATTCGATACGCTCGAAGCCGTTTGCTACTTCGTCGAGGGCACGTTCAACAGTTGGAACTGCTCGAACCTCGCCGGGCGGAGCGTGAGCGTCAACGGCGTGCGCCAGATGATGTGCGGCGGCGCACTACCGCCGGAGGTGGACGGCGGCTACTATTTCGAGTTCGGCTCCGGCACCCTCGTCTACACGAGCTTTTACTGGTTCACGTCGTGAAGAAATTCAAAGTTTGGAACGGTCCCCGCACCGGCGCCGTCATGGCGCTCCTCACCGCCGTCGCGTGCGCGGTGGCGACGGAGGAGGACGTGCCCGCGCCTCCCGCGCCGCCCGACAACCCGACCGGTGGAATGAGCGGCAGCGCCGGAACGAGCGCGGGCACGAACCCGACCGGCGGCTCGAGCGCGGGCACCGCCGCGGGCGTGTCCGGCAGCGGTGGCAAGGGCGGCAGCGCGGGAAGCTCGGCCGGGAGCGGTGGCAAGGGCGGCGCCGGTAGCGGCGGAAAATCGGGCGATGGTGGAGACGGCGGCAGTAGCGCCGGTTCGAGCTCCGGAACTGCGGGCACGGGCGGCGTGGGTGGAAGGGGTGGCTCTGGTTCAGGCGGTGGCGGCGCCGGTGGCGGCGGAGCGGCTGGCACGAGCGGCAGCGGCGGCAACGGCGGCGCCGCGGGCACGGGCGGGCTCGGTGGAAAAGGCGGGACGAGCGGTACGAGCGGCGCCGGCGGCAGGAGCGGTTCCGGCGGGACGAGCGGAGCGGGCGGCACGGCGGGCGTCAGCGGAGGAACCGGGGGCGGTGGCGGAATGAACTGCTCCAAGTCGCTCATGCCGAATCAACAGTCCGGCGCTCTCGGCAAGGGAGAGGTCTGCTTCGAGATCACCGGAGCGATGTTGGGCTGGCAGGCTTCGAACGTTCAAGGGCGCACCATCACCATCAACGGGGAGGTCGTGAGCGACGGCAAGAGCGGTAGCATGCAGCAGAACGGCGCCGAGATTCCCGAGGAGGTCGACGACAAGCGCATCTTCGTGTTCGGCGCGGGTGGCAGCCAGGACGCATCCTGGAGCTACTGGCGGCCCTGACGCGGCCGGGGCGGCGAGCCCGGGCGAAGACTGACCAAGTAGTGGCAGCCTTTACACGCGCCCGCTCCTGTCGCATGGAGCGGGTATGCCCGTCTACCTCGGACTCGACTCGAGCACGCAGAGCCTCTCCGCTCTCGCCATCGACACGGAGAGCGGACGCGTCGTCCTGGATCACAGCGTCAATTACGGCAGCGCGCTGCCCGAGTACCGGTCGCCGAACGGCTTTCTCGAAAACGCCGACGCGGCGGTGAAGCACAGCGATCCCCTGATGTGGGTCGACGCGCTCGACCGGCTGTTGGAGGAGGTGCGCGCGAGCGGTTTCGATCTCGGTCGCGTGGCGGGGGTGAGCGGAGCCGGGCAGCAACACGGCTCGGTGTACCTCTCGACGCCGCTCGCGAAGGCGCCGGCCTGGTCGCCGTCCGCCAAGCTGCGCGAACAGGTGAAGCCGCTGCTCAGCCGCGCCACCTCGCCGATCTGGATGGATAGCTCGACGAGCGCGGAATGCAGTGAAATCGCGGGCGCCGTGGGCGGCGACGCGAAGGTCACGCGCATCAGCGGCTCGCGCGCGATCGAACGCTTCACGGGCCCGCAAATCCGCAGGTTCTGGAAGCAAGATCCGGCGGCGTACGAGCGGACCGCGGAGATTCACCTCGTGAGCTCCTTCATCGCGGGCGTGCTCGCGGGCGCCTCGGCGCCCATCGACTTCGGCGACGGCGCGGGCATGAACCTGCTCGACCTGGCGGAGCTCGGCTGGAGCGAGCCGCTCCTGCAGGCGACGGCGCCGGGGCTCCGCAACAAGCTGCGCGCGCCCGTGGCGGCCACGACCCGCGTCGGCGAAATCGCGCCCTACTTCGTCGAGCGCTACGGCTTCCGCAAGGGCACGCCCGTCGTCGCCTTCACGGGCGACAACCCGAGCAGCCTGATCGGCATGGGCGCCGCGGAACCCGGCTGTGCGGTCGTCAGCCTCGGGACGAGCGACACCGTGTTCGCCGCCATGCGCGCGCCGAAGACGGACCCACGCGGCTTCGGGCACGTCTTCGGCAACCCGGCCGGCGGCTTCATGTGCCTGATCTGCTTCTCGAACGGCTCGCTCGCGCGCGAGGCGGTGGCCAAGCGTGTCGGGCTCGACTGGCCGGGCTTCGAGCGAGCGATCCTCGCCGAGACGAAGCCCGGCAACGCGGGCAATTTGATGCTGCCGTTCTTCGTGCCCGAGATCACGCCGCGCGTGCTCGATGCGCGGGTGGAGGTGTTCGGCGATCCCGAGTTCGTCGCGTGGAAGTCGGCGCCGAAGGCGGCGCGCGCCATCGTCGAGGCTCAGGCGCTCGGCATGCAGCGCCACTCCGACTGGATCGGCGAGACGCCGAGCACGATCCTCGTGACGGGGGGAGCCTCGCAGAACCGCGGCATCCTGCAGGTGATCGCCGACGTCTTCCAGGCGGAGCTCCGCACGCTGGCGGTGAAGAACTCGTCGGCGCTCGGCGGCGCGGTGCGGGCGGCGCAGGCCGTCGAGGGCAGGAGCTTCGGCGAGCTCGCGCGCGTGTTCTCCGCCCCCGGCGAGACGCGCGTCGCGCCGGCTCCGGGTACGGCGCGCGCCTACGACGAGCTGCGCGGCAAGTACGCCGAGCACCTCACGGCGCTCGGCGTAGCCTGACCGTTCACCCTCACTCCACGAAGATGTCGACCGTCGGGCGCAGCCGCGAGCAGCCGGCGAGCACGGCGTGGATCGGGTGCGAGCGGAACGCGGGGACGAGCTTCTCGTCGAGCGGCTGATTCTCGTCGAGGGCCACGTAGGCCTGCTGCGTGATGTTGTAGTCGAAGCGCGGAGCCCAGCGACGCGCGCCGAGGCGGGCGGTCGTCGAGCAGTTGTCGATCATGTACGAGACGCCGCGCGCGTGCATGTACGGGTTCAGCGAGTCGACGCACTCGATCACGCTCTCGTTCGCGATCTCGGACGCGGGGTGGTCGTGAGCGAAGAGCACGTCGATCTGCGCGAGCATCGTGGCGCAGTAGACGCCGGCCGTGAACGGATGCACGGGCGCCGCCTGCGACGCGCGCTTGGCGCGCACCTGGGCGCCGACCTTCCAGGTCTCGGTGCCGTCGATCTTGCCCATGGGGCGGCGCTTGAGGCGCTCGCCGGCGAGCACCACGCCGCGGATCTCGTTACCGCTCGAGACCTCGTCGTAGATCTCCTCGCAGATCTCGCGCGCCGCGGGGTAGGTCGCGGCGTAGGCGCGCTCGAACGTCGCCTTGCCGGCGGCGTCGAGCCCCTCGTACACGGCCAGGATGCCCTGCTTGGAGATGGTGCGGGAAATCGGGCCGGTGATCGCCTCGCTCGAGTTCGAGAAGGCTTCCTCGCGGCTCATCCCCTGGCTCACGAAGCGGCGGTAGAGCGACTCGATCACGCCGTGCACGGCGCCGAGCAGGATGCCGCGCTCCCCGTAGATGTCGGACTTGTACTCGCTCTCGAGCGTGGTCTGGAACGTGTACGGCGAGCCGAGCGCCACCGACCAGCCGAGCGCGATGTCCGTGGCGCGGCCGTCGATGTCCTGCTCCACCGCGAAGCTCGCGTTGATGCCGGCGCCGTTCACTTCCTTGCCCTGCACGTACAGGCGCCGGACGCTCGGTCCCATGCCCTTCGGGCACACGCCGACGACGTTGATGTTCGACGGGAACTTCGCCCCGACGTTCTTCATGTGGCCGAGCAAGAAGCCGTGCGAGAGCCCGAGCGTGACGCCGGGCTTCAGGCACTCGAAGAATTTTCCGAACAGCTCGGCCTGAGCGGCGTCCGAAATCAGCAGCAACACGAGCTCCGACTCGCGCGCGACGTCGAACATGTCGCCGAGCGTCCCGTTCTTCTCCGTGAAGCCCGCCGCTTCGGCCTGCTTGGCCGAGCTCGAGCCGGGGCGCAGGCCGACCTTCACGCGGATGTCGGTGCCGGCGAGGGAGTCGCGCAGGTTCTGCGCCTGAGCGGGGCCCTGCGAGCCCCAGCCGACCACGCCGATCTGACGGATGCCGGCGAACGCCTTGGGGAGCAGCGGAAACAGATTCCGCCCGCCCTTGACGATTTGCTCGCGGCTCGTGCCGAGGTCGAGGGTTTCGACGTTGAAGATCTTGGAACTGAACGTGAGCGGCTTCGGCATGGGCATTCCTCCGGGGCCCGGACAGCCTAGCCTCGGGCCGGTATTGCGCAAAGTGACTTGTTTGCTACTCTGTATTGCGAAATCCGCAAGAGAGCCCCGGCGGGCCGGAGGTGACGATGAACTACGACGAGCTCCGCCTGTTCTTGCACCTGTCGCGGACGCTGCATTTCGGGCGCACCAGCCGCGAATGCCACGTGAGCCCGTCGGCGCTCTCGCGCACCGTGCAGCGGCTCGAATCCGAAGTCGGCCGCCCGCTCTTCGCGCGCGATCGCCGGAGCGTGGAGCTCACGCCCGCGGGGGCGTTGCTCCAGGAGCACGCGCTCGAAACGCTCGGGCGCTTTCAAGCGCTGAAGCAGCGCCTCGGCGAGGAGGGTGAGCGCCTCACCGGGACGCTCAGCATCTTCGCGTCCGTCACGGCTTGCCAGAGCTTCTTGCCCGACGTGCTCGCGAGCTTCCGAAGCCGCCATCCCGACATCCACATCCGCCTCGAGACGGGCTACGCCGCCGACGCGCTCGGCATGCTCGCGCGCGGCTCGGTCGACGTGGCGGTCGCGGGCCTGCCCGCGCGCACGCCGCCCGGTCTCGTGGCCCGCGTCCTGCTCGTGACGCCGCTCGTGTTCGTGCTGCCGGCGAGCGAGTGCGAGGTGAGCCGCCTCGGCAGCGAGCGCCCCATCCCGTGGGAACGCCTGCCGATCGTGCTCCCGACGGAGGGCCTCGCGCGCGCGGCGGCCGAGGGCTTCTTCCGCCGAAAGCGCATCAAGCCGGTCGTCTATGGGGAGGTTCCCGGCAACGAAGCGATCCTGTCGCTCGTGAGCCTCGGCTGCGGCGCGGGCGTCGTGCCGAAAGTCGTGATGGAGAAGAGCCCGCTCGTGTCGCTCGTGCGCGTCATGCCGGTGGAGCCGCGCCTCGGCGAGCTCAAGGTCGGGGTCTGCGCGGAGAAGCAGAAGGCGAAGCTTGCGATAGTGCGCGCCTTCTGGGCATCGGTGGAAACGCGCAGCGTTGCCTGATAGCTTCGTCGAACATCGATGGCGGGACTTCGAGCTTGGCTTCGGTCTTTGTGTGCACTCGGCGTAGCGAGCCTGCTCGCCGGCGCCTGCGGCGGCACCGACTTCTCCGCTGCGGATCCCGACGCCGGCAGCGCCGCCAACGCAGGCGAGGACGAGCCGGGCGGTAGCGGAAGCGGCGCGCGGGGCGGCAGCACGGCGGGAGGCCGAGGCGGCACGACCGGGACCGGCGGGAGCACGGCCGGCACCGGCGGCGGCAGCGCGACCCTCTGCACTACGGCGGACGACTGCTACGA
>DASXWF010000247.1:0-3837 GCA_036503835.1 Polyangiaceae bacterium
TGAACCTCCGCGAGCGGGCCCGTCCTGCCCGAATGCATCAGCGACGCGAACCCGATGATCGTATTGAGCGGCGTGCGAAGCTCGTGGGACATGTTGGCCAAGAACTCGCTTTTCAAGCGGCTCGCCTCGAGCACTCCTTCCCCCGGCGCCCCGGAGAGCGCTCGCGAATCCGCGAAGGCGAGCGCGGCGTGATCGGCGAGGATCTGCGCGAACCACACGTCGTCGGCATCGAAACCGGTGGCGCGCTCACCGTATCGCACGACACTGAACGCGCCGATTGGGTCGCCCTGGTTCGTCAGGGGAGCAAACAGCACGTCACGCACCGAGAGCCGGCTCAACTGGACGAAGTCTTCGCTGCCCTCGATGCGCGCTCCCGGCATCACCACGGTGGGATCCCCGAGCGAGGCGGCCACCCCCGTTCGCAACGAGAGAGCGAGCGGCGCTGCCTCCGAAAGCGCGAGCGAGTGCGCGCAGAGCCTCTCGAACGCCCGCAACCGACCGGCGTCGCCGTCGAACGCGACGAGGGGTCTCAGCCACGCCCCGTCTTCCGAGAGAGCCGAGACCAGACAGAAGCCGTCCAGAACCTCGGAGACGCGGCGCGCGACGCAGCCCGGCAACTGCTCCGGCGGCGCCGGTCCTGCAGCGAAAGCTCGCGTCGCATCGGCGAGGGCCAGGATCCTCGCGCGAAACGCGGAGTCCAAAGGCTCGCCTGCACCAACCGGTGCCCCTCGTTCGAACCGCACGCGCTCAGCCTACGCCTTCGAGCCGCGTCCGTCGACGGCGGCCGGCGGTCGGGCGCTCGTGCCCGCGACGTGTCTCAGGCCACGAGCGAACGAATGGCGGAGACGAGCCGGTCCGGGTCGCTGGGCTTGACGATGTGCAGGTCGAAGCCGGCGTTCAGCGCGCGCTCGCGGTTTTCAGGGCCCGAGAAGGCGGTGAGCGCAATGGCGGGGGTGCTGCGCACGTCCGAAGCGAGGCTTCGAACTCTGCGGATCAACGAGTAACCGTCTTCTTCGGGCATGCCGATGTCCGAGACGATCACGTGCGGGGAGAAGCTCTGAATCTGGGAGAAGGCGTCGGAGGCTCCAGGAGCGGCCCTCACGCTCATGCCGGCACCTTCCAGGATCAAGGTCACCAGTTCGAGCGCGTCCGGGTCGTCGTCGACCAGGACGATGCGTAGCGGCGGCTCCGTCATGCGGATGACTCACGTTTACTCCAGCGACGGCGCCTTACAAGCCACATGTCTGCCGCAGCGGCAGGTCGCCGCACCGTTTCAAATCGTCCCAGCCGAAGCGTCGCAAGATGGGGCAGGTCTGGGGGCGGGTCGGACGGCATGCTTTCGGAACGAACGGCGGGGAGTCCCATGTCATCCAGGCGCCCACCTTGTCCGCCGGGGCTTAAGGCGTGCTCCGTACGAGCCGTTTCGAGTCTGCCGCGATGCTGAGAAACGCGCAGCGCGTGATCCTGGTCGAACCGGTGGAAGCCCGGCGTACGGTGCTCGCCGAGCGGCTCCGCTCGCAAGGGTACGAAGTCGAGGCGCTGGCGACCGGGATCGAAGCCGCTACCGTGGCCCTTTCTAGTCCGCCCCAGGCGCTGATCGCCGACCTGTTCATGCCCGGCGTCTCGGGGGTGCAACTCTGTCGGCTGTTGCGCTGCGAGCCGGCGACCGCCGGCGTTCCCGTCATCCTGCGCGGCCCGAGTGACACACCGCGGCAACGGTTTTGGGCGTCCCGAGCCGGCGCCGCCGCCTACGTGGCCAAGGGTCGGATCGCGGAGCTCGCGCGGGCGCTCGAAAAGGCGACGCTGGCGCCGAAGGCGGGCGCCGCGCTGCTCCGGAGTCAGCCGGACGAGGTCGACGTCCGAGACCGCATCAGCCACGAGCTCGACCGCGCGCTCTACGACTCCGTTCTGGCGTCGGAGGTGCGGGCGCTCAGCACCTGCGAAAACCTCCCCTACCTCTTCGACCGCCTCTCCCAGTTCCTGTGCGAGGTGATGACGTACCGCTGGCTCGCCGTGCTGACGAGCGAGACGCCTCGCCTGTGCGTGCACGCCCATCCGGCCACGCGCGAGCTCGCCATCGAGCAGGCGCGTGCTGCGCTCGGCGCGGACGAACACGTACCGGTGATCTGCATCGAAGACGAGGACGCGAACGCACAACCGAACGGGCCCGGAGCGCTCGTGCAAGAGCTCGCCTTCGGCAGTCAAGCGCTCGGTCGCTGCGCGGTCGCCCCGCGCGACACGGAGCCCGAGGACGCGGCGCTCGTGGAGCTCGTGGCGCGCGAGCTCGGCGGCCCCATCCGCATCGTGACGCTGGTCGAACAGACCGAGCGGATGGCCTCGAACGATCCGCTGACCGGCATCATGAACCGCCGGGCCTTCGGCGCCGCGCTCGAGCGCGAGTTCGCGCAGGCCGAACGCCTCGGCATCGAGATCTCGCTCCTCCTCCTCGACGTCGATCGCTTCAAGTCGGTGAACGACACCTACGGTCACCAGGCCGGCGATCGGGTGCTCACCGCGATCGGCCAGCTCTTGCCGAAGATGCTCCGGACTTACGACTATGCCGCGCGCTGGGGTGGCGAGGAGTTCGTGATCGCCCTGCCTCACGCCGACCAGGAAAACGGCGTCAGCGTCGCCGAGCGCGTCCGCAGCGCCGTGGCCGCGCTCACGCTGACCACCGGGGGCGGCGAACCGCTCCCCGTCACCGTCTCGATCGGCGTCGCCGCGCGCACCCGCAGCGATACTCCCGCGCAGCTTCTGGAGCGCGCCGACCAGGCCATGTATGCCGCCAAGCGAAACGGCCGAAACTGCGTCGTGGCGGCGGAAGCGAAGGTACGCATCCTCGAATCTGCGTGATTTTCGCGGGGGCGGAGGGTTCGGCGCTTGCGCTCGCGGGAACGCGTCCTAGAAAACCTTGGCTGGTATGCGCCTCCGTTTCGCACGAAAGCCGCTTCTCCCCTGCCTGCGAGGCGTCGGGCTCGCCGTTTCCGCGCTCGCGGCGGCGGTGCTCGCTCCCGGCCCGGCAGCAGCGGCAGAAACGAAGATCGAGCCTTCCGCGTTTCGCGTCGTCGAGCGCGATTCCGGTCCGGTGAACTACTACTCCGTCCTCACGGAGGAGGGCGTCACGTTTCTGCGTGCCCGCTATCGCCCGCCGCTGAAGACGGTCGTGCTCGGCTGGCAGGCCTCGAAGGAGCAGCGCCGCCCGCTCAGCCTCAGCTGGAAGTGGCGTGCCCGGCAGCTACCGGCGGGCGGCGACGAGTGCCGGGACGGCAAGGGCGATTCGGCCGCGGTCGTGTACGTCACCTGGAAGCGGGGGCTCCGGTACTACACCCTCAAGTACGTTTGGAGCGCCGTGGGCAAGAAGGGCCAGGTCTGCGACCGCAAGCGCAACCCCTTCGTCGCGCAAGACACGATCATCCTCGACTCCGGTCCGCCGCTCGACACCTGGAAGACGGTGAGGCTCGACCTGCCCGCCCAGTTTCGTAGCCGTTTCGAGGACGGCGACGCGAGCGCCGAGGTTCCGGACTTCGCGGGTGTCGGCGTCATGAGCGACGGCGACCAGACCCGCAGCGAGAGCGCCGCCGATTACCGGGACTTCACGCTCGTCTTCTGAGCCTCGTTCGGGCGCGCGAGGCCGAGCAGCACCGGCATCAGCGCCGCGAACACGAGCTGGCGGAAGCGCTGGAGAAGCACGAGGGCGAGCACCGCCGCCGGAGCCAGCCCGAGGGCGCTAGCGACCAACGTTTGCGCACCTTCCTGGACCCCGATCAGTCCCGGAACGGAGGAAAAGAAGAACGAGAGGGCGATCGGAACGACGGCGAGCACGAGCGCCTGCTCGGG
>DASXWF010000248.1:0-2866 GCA_036503835.1 Polyangiaceae bacterium
AAGACGTCGTGCCACCCCTCGCCACAAGCGAAAACGCCGGCCCCTTGCAGGGGGCCGGCGTAAGAGCGGGAGAAGAGATTCGAACTCTCGACGTCCACCTTGGCAAGGTGGCACTCTACCGCTGAGTTACTCCCGCGGAAAAAGCCCGCGCGTAGTACCGCCCGGCGCGCGACCTGTCAAGGCTGACTCATCGGCCGGCACCAGGCAGGGCAACTTGCGGCACTTCGCGCGCTCCACGTGGGCTCGTCGCTTGCCCCCACGTGGGCGCGCCCCAGGGGCGCCCGCCGCGCAGATCTCCGCTTCATCCCGCCCTGCACCGCGACCCCCGCCGTTCCGCCGGGCTCAATCCCCGAACGGATTCGGCGCCAACGTATCCTTCCGCGGCCCGGCCGGCGCCGGCGGTGGGGACGGCGGCTTCTCGAGCGTCTCCGTCTTCGCCTGCTTCGCAGAAGCCTCGCCCTTCACCGTGCCCGGCTTGTCGTTCGGGAGCGCGGCAGGTGCAGCCGTGCCCGCTGCCGCCTGGGCCGCCTCGACGCCCGCGGAGCTCGCCGCCGCGCGATCCGCCTCGGCCTCCGCTTCCTCCTGCGAGAGGCCCTTCCGCTTGCGCTTCGCAGCGACGGCGTTGGACACGAGGCCGACCACGAGGCGGGTCTTGTGGCCGTCCACGCGCAGCGCGCGCGTCACGAAGCCGCGCCGTACGATGCTGATGGTTTTGGTCTCGCCGGGCGGAAGCTCGAGCAGGACCGGCATCATGCCGAGGTCTTTGTCGCCCTCGAACGCGTGGGCGTCGAGCGGGAACATGATCAGCGCAACCTTGCGAACCTCGGGCGCCGGCGCCGCTGCCGCGGGTTCCGGTGCCGGCGCGGGCGCGGGCGGCGGTGCCTTGCGCGCGAGCTCTTCGAGCCGCGCCTGGGCGCGACGATCGAGCTCCGCTTCCTCCAGCGCCGCGGTCTCGGCCGCGCGCTGTTTGTACCAGCGCTGCGCGCCGTACCCGGCGGCACCGAAGATCGCGAGGCAGAGCAAGCCGACGGCGCTCTGTTTGAGCCAGCGGTTGCGGCGGCCGGCCGCGCGGAGCTCGCGGAAGTCCGTGTCCTTATGAAGTTCTTCGATAAGCGAGTCGCTCGCGTGGTCGCGGCTGGAGGGGGGCGCGACGAGCGGGACTCCGCCGCCGGCGATGCGCGCCAGGGCGGCCTGGACGTCGTGCATGCTCGCGAAGCGGTCGAAGGGGTCCTTCGATAAGCACTTGTTGACGACGGATTCGAGGCCCTGCGGGAGGGTCTTGCCCGGCGGCATGCGCTTGCGCAGGGGCGGAGGCTCGTCGGTCACCTGCATGGAGATGACCGCGAGAGGGTTTTCGGCGTCGAACGGGACTTTGCCGCACGACATTTCGTAGAGCATGACGCCGAGGGAGTAGATGTCGGTCGTGGCGTCGGTGCGGCCGCCGGTCGCTTGCTCCGGCGACATGTAATGGGGGGTGCCGATGACGGAGCCCGCTACCGTGAGCTTCTGGCCGCTGTGCAGGACTTTGGCGATGCCGAAGTCGAGGACTTTGACGAAGTAGCCGCCCTCGCTCTGGAGGAGGAAGACGTTGTCCGGCTTCATGTCGCGGTGGACGACGCCGGCCGCGTGGGCCGCGCCGAGCGCTTCCGCGATCTGGACGCCGATGTCGAGGGAGTCTCCGATGCTGAGGCCGCCGGGCGCGTCCATCGCTTCCCCGAGGGTGACGCCCTCGAGGTATTCCATGACGATGTAGGTGGCGCCGTCCGGGAGTTTTCCGAAGTCGAGGACGTCGACGATGTGCTTGCTGCCGATGGCGGACGCGGCCTTGGCCTCGGTGACGAAGCGGCTGACGGTCTCGTCGTCCTGCGCGAGGTCCTGGCGGATGATTTTCAGGGCGACCGTCTTGTCGAGGACGGTGTGACGGCAGCGGTAGACGAGGCCCATCGAGCCGACGCCGAGGAGGACTTCGACGAGGTAGCGTTCGGCGACGACCTTGCCGATGTACGGGTCGGTCGCGGGCTGGCTCGGCGATTCGGGGCCCGGCGGGATGATTTCCGAGACCGGAGGCTGCGCAACGGCGTGGTGAGGCACGGCGGGCTGGACGCCCGCGGCGTGTGCTTCCGGAGGCTGGGACGGGATGACGATCAGGCCGGAGGCTTTGGGCGGCGCGACTTCGATTTCGTCGTCGAGGGTGTCGCGAGCGGGCGGCGGGATCTCCGGTTGCTTGGGACGACGCTGGGTAGCGTTCGGCGCCGCCGTTACCTCGTCGGGTAGCAGCACTTCAGCCGAGTGTTCGTCTTCACTTGCTGCCCGCATCGAGACCAGGGGCGAACCATGCCATTTTTCAGCTCTTCCCTCAACCGGTGGGGGCATCAAACCTCAACGATTCTCGGTAGTAACCCGTGCATGTTTCAGTGAGGCGAGCGCTCGGCGTGGTAGCACTGTGTAGGCAACGCACACACCTTGCAGTGGTGACCATTTCGAGCTCTCGACGCCCTACGGCTCGGGCGCAAGGATCATGAGACAGTGTGCCTCGCTAAAAGCGATGGGTTCGTCGTGAAGTCGAGGCAGCTCGTCTCAATGTGGTCCACGAGGGCTTTGTCCACGAGGGCTTTGTGGATGTGCGCTGTCGCGCTGGGCGCGACGGCCTTCGGCTGCTCCCGGTCGAGCGCTACGCGCGAGCAGCAGGGCGCGCGTCCGACCGAGGTAGTGTTTCCGGTGGAGCTGAAGCCGGTGGAGCCCCGCCGCATCGAGTACGTCGTGAGCGCGGTCGGAGCCGTGGAGGCGTTCGAGAATGTGCAGGTGACGGCGCGCGTCGCGGGCGTGCTGGAGCGGCTGCATTTCAAGGAAGGGGACGCGGTGAAGG
>DASXWF010000249.1:0-2849 GCA_036503835.1 Polyangiaceae bacterium
GGTCATGAGCAACTGGCTGAGCGGGCACGGGCCCTTGATCTCGACGGGACGCGGGCGTGAGCGACTGCGAGTGGACTATCCGGCACGGGGCATCGAGCTGACGACGGTCGTCGAGTCCGATCGGTTGTGGGAGGCGTTCCATTCGACTCCAGCGCTCTGCTGGGTCCCAGATTGTCCCGAGAACGCGGGCGTGGGCGCACGGTGGGTGCACCGCCGGCGGTTCGAGACTGCTCGCGCGGGTTCCCTGATGGCGCTTCAGAAAGGCGAATCGCACCGGACCCGGTTCGTTTCGAAAGCCGCGACGTTCGTCGTAGTTCGTTTCGACAACACGTTCCTCGAAAGCGTGGCGGCGGAGCTCGACCTTCGGGGTCATCTGAGTTTCCAGAAGACGCAGTTCGACGAAAGCCCGGTGGTGGCGGAAGCGGTGCGGAGCCTCCACCAGGTGACGTTGCTGGGAGCCTCGACGCTCGAGCTCGAGTGCCGGGCGCGGAGGCTCGTCTCGGCGGTACTCAGCGAATGCATGGAGACGCGGTGTATTCGTGATGATCCGATTCCACACGGTGCGGCTCGCGCCGTCCGAAGCTTTCTCATCGAACGCTACGTGGACGGCGTCACGCTGAAGGATCTCGAGGAGCTCACCGGCTTGAGCAGCTTCCACCTCGGGCACCTCTTTACCGAGTGCTTCGCGGTCCCGCCTCTGGCATTCCGCGGTCTCTTGCGACTCGCAGAGGCACGCGATCGCCTGGCCGAGGGCGAATCCGCTAGCCAGCTCGCCCGCGAGCTCGGCTACTCCGGCCTTCCCCACTTTTCGCGCATGTTCAAGAAGCTCTACGGCGTCGCGCCGAGCTGGTGGCCGCGCCGCCCGTCGTCCGCGTGACGGGCGCAGCCCCGCTCACGAACCCGAAGCGCCTGCACTTGGGGCTCCGTTCAACACGGGTTGTGAAGAACCACGGCAAGTACGTGGAATGCGTCACCGACGCGGCCCAAGCCTTCTGGCAGGCCAAGCTCGTGACGCGCGCGCAGAAGCAGGCCGTCATGACGGCCGCGGCCCAGTCGGCGTGCGGGAAGAGACGATAGGCCGTGCGCCACCGTCGCTCGGTAGCGCACGCAGGCCTGCGAGAAACGGCCCACCCCCTCTTCGGGGTGGGCTACGCGGGCGGTCGGTTGTCGCTCGTTGCGTTGCCGAACAGCTTCGCAATGGATGCGCTCCGATCACCGATCGGCGCGCGAACGAGTCGATTGATCGGCACCTCGAGGAGCACGGGCGTCGCTGAGGAGAACGCATTTCGCAGGTTCAGTCGGTATTCCGCGAGACTCGAACAGCGCCTGGCTTCGCAGCGCCAGGCTCTGCCACCGGCTACGAAGTCGGGCTTCCGATCGCGCGCGTACACGCCGATGGCCTTGCCTTCGACGCGGCGCGGCGACTTCGCGAGGTTTTCTAGGGCGCTCGCGTGCTCGAGCCCGTCGACGGCGATGCCGCCATTCTCGACGCCCTGACGGACGAAGTCGAACCCTCCATTTTCGAGCACGGTGAGCGCGTACCCGCCGCCGCGGCCCGAGATCGCCAGGCTGTGGAGCGCTCCGGCCGGTGCCATCTTGAACGTGCCGTCACCGATCAGGCAGGCCACGCCCACGTCCTTCGGCGCTCCGTAGCGCGCTCCGATCGACTCGCCGAAGGCTTGGCCCATGCACCCGTTCTGCTCGACGTCGAGCTCGAGCGACTGCCCGGCGCACAGCCTGATTTCTTGTCCGGCGTACGCCATACCCGCCGCGCTGATGTCGATGAAGAGCATGGCGCGGCGCGGCAGCTGCTCGTTCAGGATGCGCAGCACGGCGCGCGGGTGCATCGGAAATACCGGGGGTTCGGCGCGCGCATCCGCCAGGCGGCGCTTGAGCTCGCGCTCGAGCTGCAGCAGGCTTTCGAGCGCGTCGCCCGGGACGCGAGCTTCCCTCGCTCCGGCCGGCCGCGGCGGCACGGTTTCGCCCAGATGGATGACGCGCTTTCCGGCGAGCAACGCCCCGTCGCGTGTCGCGAGGCCCGAGAGCGCGTTCTCGATCGCCACGACGAGCGTCGTGTGTTTCATGATCTCGAGCAGCTCCGGAGTCCCCGTGAAGGCGCCGCTTCCGGCGTCGACCGGCGCCCCGCGCCGCAGGTAGTTCGGCGTGTTCGGCGTCCTTGCGGCGAACCCGCTCAGGAGCTCGAGGATGCGCTCGGCGACGGCGTCGAGCTCGGGCCGGTGGCCGTGGGGGCCGGCGTCTCCGAAAAAAAAGAGGATCGAGTGGCGCTCCGACCCACCCTCGACGAGGGGCTCCAAACAGCAGGAAACGAGTGTTTCGATGTTCATGACTTGGCTCCGAAAATGGCGGCTTGAACGTCAAGCGGGATGTTGAGGTGAACGGCTTTCTGATGTTCGAGGGCGATGGCCGGGGCGCGCATCAGCGCCTCCCGAGCGGTCACCGGATCGTCGAGGTAGAAGGACCCGTCCGCGCCGGAGTCCGATACGGTGAGGTGCGCCGTCATGCCGACGAGCGACGGACCGTAGATGCCGCGCGAGTCCTGCACCGTGCCGCGCTCCGCGTTGCTGGGGCATTCACCGGTGACGAACACGAACGGCCTGCGCCACTGCGCAGCCCACAACGCCGGCATCACCTTCAACGCGGGACTCGCGCTCGCGGTCAACAAGAGGCCGGGGCGTCCCTGGCCGAAGCAGCGCTCCGCCAGCGTCAAGCCGATCGCCTCGTAGCCCGCGAAGTCCTCGCCAGCGCTCACGACTCCTTCCTGACCCTGCTCGGGATCCATCGCGGCGAGCAGTGCCAGCCAGAGGGGCATCAGCTGCCCCGCGGGCAGG
>DASXWF010000250.1:0-2210 GCA_036503835.1 Polyangiaceae bacterium
TCGCTTTTGATCGACCCGGGGACGATGGACTACTACGGCGCGAAGTTCAGCCAGGAGGCGACCATCCGCGTGGCCGGCCCGAACGGCGAGCTACCGGTCGCGTTCAAGGTGAACCGCGAGACCGCCTTTCGCTGAGATCCCCTCGCACGCAGGATTTTCGGGGGGAGCTCGCCACGAGACGGCGCTGTGAAGACAGCGCCGTTGCGGGTTAGACTCGCGAGCGAACGGGGTCGGCTCGCACGACTGCTCGGAGGTCAGCGGGGCTCGAGCCCGAGGAGGCGTTGATGGCGGCAGTCGATCCCGAACGAGTGAGGCTCGAACAGGCGCGGACCGGGGCGGCGCCCTGGCGCAAGTGGGGACCCTACCTGAGCGAGCGCCAGTGGGGCACGGTGAGGGAGGACTACAGCGACGACGGGTCGGCCTGGGATTACTTCCCCCACGACCAGGCGCGCTCGCGCGCCTACCGCTGGGGTGAGGACGGTCTTGCCGGCTTCTCCGACGAGAAGCAGCGCCTCTGCTTTTGCCTCGGGCTCTGGAACGGCAAGGATCCGATCCTCAAGGAGCGCCTCTTCGGCCTCACCAACAGCGAGGGGAACCACGGCGAGGACGTCAAGGAGTACTACTTCTACCTCGACTCGACGCCGACTCACTCGTACGCGAAGTTCCTCTACAAGTATCCGCAGGCCGCCTATCCGTACGACGACATCGTCCTCACCAATCGCCGGCGCAGCCGCAGCGAGCAAGAGTACGAGCTCCTCGATACGGGAGCCTTCGACGGCGACCGCTACTTCGACGTCTTCGTGGAATACGCGAAAGACTCGGCCGAGGATCTGCTGATCCAGATCACGGTCTGCAACCGCGGGCCGGAGGCCGCGACTCTCCACGTCCTCCCGCAATGGTGGTTTCGCAATACCTGGTCCTGGAACGCCGCGGACGACCGGCCTTCGCTCGCGGGGACGCGGAGCGCCGCCGGCACGAGCACCGCGGAAGCCCGGCATCCCGATCTCGGCACGCTCGAGCTCTCTTTCGAGCGCGAGGTGGAGCTGCTCTTCACGGAAAACGACACCAACCAGGAGCGCCTGTTCGGAAAAGCGAACGCGACGCCCTACGTCAAAGACGCCATCGACCGCTACGTCGTGCAGGGACAGAAGCACGCCGTCAATCCGGCGCGGCGCGGCACGAAGCTCGCGGCGCATTACGAGCTGTCCGTCCCCGCGAAGGGCCAACTCAGCGTGCGGCTGCGCGTGCGTCCGGCGGATCTGCGGACCAGCGACGCCTTCGGCGCCGGCTACGACCAGGTGTTCGTGAAGCGCCGCAAGGAGGCCGACGAGTTTTACGCGACGGTGATTCCCTCGGTCGTCTCCGAGGATGAAAGGAACATGACTCGGCAGGCGCTCGCCGGGATGCTCTGGAGCAAACAGTACTACCTGTTCAATCTCGACGACTGGCTCGCCGATCACGGTCACTCCCCGCTGCTCGGGCGGCTCAAGGCCAAGGTGCGGAACTCCCGCTGGTTCCACATGCAGAACGACGACGTGATCTCGATGCCGGACAAGTGGGAGTACCCCTGGTACGCGGCCTGGGATCTCGCGTTCCACACGCTCGCGCTCGACGTGGTGGACCCCGATTTCGCCAAACAGCAGCTGCTCCTGATGCTGGACGAGGCCTACCTGCACCCGAACGGTCAGATCCCCGCGTACGAATGGAACTTCGGCGACGTGAACCCGCCCGTTCACGCTTTCGCGGCGCTCTTCTCCTACAACGGCGAGAAGGTCGCCAAGGGTCAGGGAGACATCGCGTTCTTGAAATCGGCGTTCCAGAAGCTGGTCCTGAACTTCGCGTGGTGGGCGAATCGCAAGGATCCGCAGGGGCGCAACGTCTTCGAAGGCGGTTTCCTCGGCCTCGACAACATCGGCGTATTCGATCGCAGCGCGCCGCTACCGACGGGCGGCTTCATGGAGCAAGCCGACGGCACGGCCTGGATGGCGATGTACAGCCAGCAGCTCTTCGCCATGGCGCTCGAGATCGCGCAGTCCGACGCCTCCTACGCGCCGCTCGCGACCAAGTTCCTCGAGCACTTCTTCTGGATCGCGGGCTCGATGGACCGCGTCGGCGAGAACCAGGACGAGCTCTGGGACGAAGAAGACGGCTTTTTCTACGACGTGCTCCACCTGCCGGGCGGCGAGGCGATGCGGCTCAAGGTACGCTCG
>DASXWF010000251.1:0-4522 GCA_036503835.1 Polyangiaceae bacterium
GAGGGTAAGCTCTCGAAGCTCCAGAAGTTTCTCAGGCGCCCCATGACGGCCAAGGTGACGCTCTCGATCGATCGCCTGAAGCATTCGGCGGAAGCCAGAATCTCCAGTGGCGGCGAGCACTTGGAAGCGCACGAGCGCAGCGACGACATGTACGCGTCGATCGACCGGATGATGGACAAGCTCGAGCGGCAGATCCGCGTCCACAAGGGCGCAACCCTCGCGCGCCGCCACGACGGCGACAGTCTCAAAACGGCACCCGTTGCTCGCGAGCTGTCCCGCGCTAAGCAGGCCCCGGGAGCCCGGAGCCGCAAAGGAACGACCCGGCCGAAGAAAACGAAAAGCCGATGATCGAGTCCGCCTCCCAGATGTCCGCCGATCGCATGCGCCTCTCCGACATCCTGTCCGTCAATCGCATTCTGGTCGATGTGGACGGCAGTGTCGTCAAGACCAAGGCGGATGCGCTGCGACGTCTGGGTGAGATGCTGGCGCCCGCGCTCGGGAGCGAAGCGGCGACGATCGAGCATTTGTTGCTCGAGCGCGAGCGGCTCCAGAGCACGGGCATCGGCGATCGCGTGGCGATCCCGCACTGCGCGCTCGACGTTGCCGACGGGCAGGCCGCCGCGCTGATTCTGTGCCCGCGCGGCGTGGAGTTCGACGCGATCGACGGCGAGCCGGTCGACATCGTGTTCTGCGTGGTCGGACCGAAGCGCGCGACGGGCGAGCACCTGCGCACGCTCGCGCGCATCTCGCGCCTGCTGCGCGACGAACAAACCCGCATGCGGCTGCTCGCGAGCCCGAACCCGCTGGCGGCGCACCAGTTGATCGAAACTCACGAGGCCGCTCACTGAGCATGTCCGCCCCCGAGCCGCCCTCCCAGGTTCCCTCGGGAATTTCGGTTCGGGACCTGCTCGAAGAAGGGGTGCTCGGGCTCAAGCTCCGACTGGTCGCCGGCGGCGCGGGGCTCGGGCGCGAAATCCGCCACGTCCGCATTCAGAAGTCGGGCCTGGCGCTGGTCGGGCACTCGCACGGCGTGGTTCCGACGCGCGTGCAGATCCTCGGCGGCACGGAGCTCTCGTACCTCGAGGGGCTGTCGCCGCCGGAGCAGGTGCGCGCGGCGGAGTCGCTGTTCTCGCTCGCGCTCTCGTGCGTGATCGTGACGCGCGGCGCGGAGCCGGTCCCCGCGCTCGTCTCGGCGGCGCAGCGCACGGACACGCCGCTGCTCGTGTGCACGGAGCGCTCGTCGGTGACGATCACGCGCATCCACACGCTGCTCGACGAACGCCTCGCGCCCCGCACCCGCGTCCACGGCGTGCTGGTCGACGTGTTCGAGGTGGGCG
The DNA here is from genome assembly GCA_036503835.1 of Polyangiaceae bacterium. Lineage (GTDB taxonomy): Bacteria > Myxococcota_A > Polyangia > Polyangiales > Polyangiaceae > PMG-095. The sequence goes on from DASXWF010000251.1 coordinate 1,338, forward strand.
TGCTCCTGCTCGGCAAGAGCGGCATCGGCAAGAGCGAGTGCGCGCTCGAGCTCGTGATGCGGGGACACCGGCTGGTCGCCGACGACGTGACCGAATGCGACTACCGCCCGCCCGGCATGGTGTTCGGCCAGCCGGCTGCGCTCTTGCGCCACCACATCGAGGTGCGCGGCCTCGGCATCCTCAACATCAAGGATCTGTTCGGGGTGACCGCGGTGCGCGAGCGAAAACGTCTCGATCTGGTGGTGGAGCTCGAGCCCGGAGAGCGCGAGTACGACCGGCTCGGCCTGGAGGACGAGACGCGCGAGATCCTCGGCGTGCCGATCCGCAAGGTGACCTTGCCGGTGCGCCCGGGCCGCAACATGAGCTCGATCATCGAAATGGCGGCGCGCAACGAGCTCCTGCGGCAGGCGGGGCACCATCCCGCGCGGGATCTCGTGAACCGCCTGGAGCGTTCGCTGGTGGGCGCGGCGCCGCCGAGCTCGATGGACCCCGGTCGCCCGCCGCCGAGCAGCTCCTTCCGGCCACAAGCTCCGAACGAGAGCTCCGCGCCGCCGCCGGTCTTGCCGCGACGGCGCTGACGAGCCACGACACAGGACGAGCACGACGCACATGGACGAACCGGCAGAGCTCGTAGTGGTCACGGGAATGAGCGGAGCCGGTCGCTCCACGGCCGTCGCCGCGCTCGAGGATCTCGGATTTTTCTGTGTCGACAACCTGCCGACGCCCGTCCTGAAGAGCACGATCGACTCGCTGCGCGCGGCCGGGGTGAAGCGCATCGGGCTCGGCATCGACGTGCGCGGGCGCGGTTTTCTGAGCGGCGCGGAGCAGGCGATCGCCGCCGTCGGCGGGTCGCCCGACTGGAAGTTCGAGATCGTGTTTCTGGACGCTTCCGACGAGGCGCTCTTGCGGCGCTTCAGCAGCACGCGCCGCCCGCATCCGCTCAGCACGACGGAGGAGCCGGGCAGCGTCCGCGACGCGCATGCCGTGCTCGACGGCATCCAGCGCGAGCGCGCGCTGCTCGCCGGGCTCCGCGATCGCGCGACCGTCGTGGTCGATACGACGCGGCTCTCCGTGCACGAGCTCAGAAAGAGCATCGTCTCGAGCTTCGGCCCCGCCGGCGGCAAGCATTCGCGCCTGCGGAGCCGGATCATGTCGTTCGGGTTCAAGTTCGGCAGCCCCGTCGACGCCGACCTGGTCTTCGACGTGCGGTTCCTGAAAAATCCGCACTTCGTGGCGGAGCTCCAGGCGCTGCCGGGCACGCACCCCGAGGTGCGTCGCTACGTCTTCGAGGCAGAAGACGCCGTGACGTATTTGAAGCTCCTCGAGGAGCTCCTGGCGTTCTCGATTCCGCGCTTCGAGAAGGAGGGACGGAGCTACCTGACGGTGGCCATCGGCTTCACCGGCGGTCGCCATCGTTCCGTGGCCATGGCCGAACGACTCGGTGCGATCCTGCGCGAACGCCTGGGGCTTTCCATCGAAGTCGTGCATCGCGACCTCGATCGGGTCAACATGTCGGGACCGGAAGGCGACCCCGACCACGGGAGTTCGCGCTCCCAAGGAGTGAAGGATCCATGACGACCGCGAGGGGGACCTTCGAGGTCAGGAACAAGCTCGGCCTCCACGCGCGCGCGGCGACCAAGCTCGTCCAGCTCGCCACACGCTACCCCTGCGAGATCATGGTGAGCCGGGAGGGTCAGTCCGCCAACGCCAAGAGCGTGATGGGCGTGCTCCTGCTCTGCGGTTCGAAGGGCAGCCGGCTCGACTTCGAGGCGAGCGGCCAGCAGGCCGACGAGGCGGTGCGCGCGATCGGCGAGCTCATCGGCAATCGTTTCGGGGAGGGTGAGTAGTGACGCGAACGGCCGGCGCGCATCACGGCGACGACCTCGCGCACGACATCGTGCTCGGCGGCATCGCCGGCTCGCCCGGCCTCGCCATCGGCCACGCGATCGTGCTCGACCGGCGCGTGGGCGCGGTGCGCCGGCACGTCGCGAGCCACCAGGTCGACGACGAGATGGATCGCTTCGACGAGGCGGTGGAAATCGCCGCCGGACAGCTGAAGGCCGCCGCGGAGCGCACGCGAGCCAGCCGCGCAGAGTCGTCGATTCTGGAAGCGTACGCGCTGATGGCCGAGGACGAAACGCTGCGCGAGGACGTGGAGCGGCGCGTGCGCATCGACCGGCTCTGCGTGGAGTGGGCGCTCACCGCCACCGTCGACGAGATGGCGACGAAGCTCTCACAGTCGAGCGATTCGTACCTCGCCGAGCGCAGCCACGACATCCAGTTCGTCGGCCAGAGCATCCTCTCGTCGCTCACCGGGCGACCCGATTCGCTCATGCTGCCGCGCGGCCGCGAGCCCGGAGTTCTGGTCGCCCGCGACCTCTCGCCGACGGAGACGGCGACGCTCAGCCGTGAAAGCGTGCTGGCGATCGTGACGGAGGTGGGCACGCGCACGAGCCACACCGCGATCCTGGCGCGGGCGCTCGAAATCCCGGCCGTGGTCGGAGTGGCGGGGCTCCTCGAAAAGGTGGGCGACGGGGATCGGCTCCTGGTCGACGGCTTGCGCGGGCGGATCACGCTCTCGCCGGGCGCCGAGGCCACGGCCGAGGCGGAGGCGCGCGCCGGCCGCTACAAGGATTCGCTCGAGGCGCGCCGCGCCGTGCGCGACGAGCCGATCCTCACGCGCTGCGGCGTGCCGGTGGAGCTCAAGGGCAACATCGAGCTGCCGGGTGAGGCGCCGATCGCGCTCGAGCAGGGGGCCCGCGGCATCGGGCTCTACCGCACCGAGTTCCTGTACGTGAACCGCAGCGAGCCTCCGGGAGAGGACGAGCAGTACGAGACCTACCGGCGCGTGCTGGAGGTGGTCGCGCCGCTGCCCGTGACGCTGCGCACCTTCGACATCGGCGGCGACAAGTTCGTGTCGGCCATCCAGCTGCCGAACGACATGAATCCGGCGCTCGGGTTGCGCGCGGTGCGGCTCGGCCTGGCGCGCAAGGATCTGTTCATGACGCAGCTCCGCGCCATGGTGCGGGCTTCCGCGCACGGCAGCCTGCGCATCATGGTGCCGATGGTCGCGTCGCTGGTCGAGCTTCTGGAGGTGAAGCGTCTGCTCGCGCAGGCGATCGTCGAGGTCGATCAGCGCGGGCAGGCGCGCGCGGCGCACGTCCCGCTCGGCATCATGGTGGAGG
>DASXWF010000252.1:0-2323 GCA_036503835.1 Polyangiaceae bacterium
CCCGACCGACCACTTCCACAGCGGGCGACTCCCGCGCCGTTCTCAGGCTTCTCGGCGCTCCGGCGCGCTCGGTGAGAGCCGCTCCCAGATGCGGGCGATGCGCGCGCGATGCCGCTCGACGTAGGCGGAGCCGACGATGAAAACGACACCCAGCACGCTGAGGCTGACCCAGCGCAGCATGTCGTCCGCGTGTACGGCGAGCCAGACCCCCGCTCCGAGGCCGAAGATCGCGACCAGCGTGCCGGCGACGGTTCGGACCTGCGCGCGCACCGCCGCTCCCGACACGGCCACCACGACACCGGCCAGAATGCAGAACAGCGCGGAGAGGCTGTCGAGGTGGAGCGCGCTCGCGGTCACCGCGCTGCCCAGGCCGAGCAGCGTGCCGCCGGCGAACAGCGCTTCGCGCAGGGTGTCGGCCTTGAGGGACGCCACGGCAAGCAGCAGAGCGCACGGCAGACCGAGCAGGAGCACGTGACTCGACGTGGGGTCGTGCCGCGTCACCACCTCCGACCAGCACAGCCACCAACCGAGGCAAGCGGTGCCGCCCGCGAACATCGCGCCGCCGTCGCGGTGCAGGCTGCTCGCCGTGCGCGGGGTCGAAAGCCAGATGGCGGAGCCCGCGACGAGCAGGAGGCAACCCCAGAACGGGGGGCTCACGTCGTACAGGTGGAACACGCGACCGATCATGATCACCGGCGCGAAGAAAGGCATCGCGCGCGCGAGCTTGCCCTCCAGCGTATCGAGCTCCGTGCTGCGCGAAAATTTCGCGATCTCGAGCTTGAGGAGCGCGAGCAACGCCGTGCCGGCCAGCACCGCCGCCAGCACCGGCGCGCGGATCGGAACCAGCACGAGCAGGTTGGCCGCGACGAAGGCCAGCGTGAGCGTCCGCGCGTGCCGGCGCGCCAGCGCGACGAAGGCGACCAGCGCGAGCGGAACGAGCACGATCAGCGTCGCGATCACGGCGAGCACCGCGGACGCCTTGTCCGGCGCGATCCAGCTCGCATAGTGCGGCAGTACGCCGAGCGGCTCGAGGTGGAACTGGGAGTACACGAGGCCGCCGAGCACCGCGAAGCTCACGGGGATCGTCGCGAGCACGAGCGCGAGGAACGTGCGCGCCGAGCGACCTTCGCGCACGGTCAACCCGACGAAGTAGGCCGCCGCCGTGAGCAGCAGCGACTGACCGACCAGCATCGCGTAGCGGCCGAGGTCATTGCCGCTCTGCCAGCGCTGGAGCATGAACGTCGAGGCGGAAGCCACCACGAGCACGGCGCCGGCGATGCGCAGGGCGCGCGTCAGCGCGTCGGGGTCGAACGTGGGTCGAGCTGCCAGGGGACGGCGAAAGTCCGGAGAATCAGCGGGAAGTTGCATCACTCCACCTCCTTCAAAGCACGGAGCTCGAGGCGCAAAGCCGCCTCTTCCTCCGCGGTCGAAAACTCCTCGTCGAGGCTGTCGGCGCTGGTGGTCAGGCAGCCGCTCGCGATTTCGCTCTCCGTCACGCGCGTCTCCCAGCGCTCGAAGATGGCGCCGATCTCGGTTCCGTCCAAGCTGGCGCTACCCTGCACGACCTCCAGCGCCTCGGCTCGCGACTGGCGGGTACGCATGGTGTTGCGCTGCTGGCGGAGCTCGACGAGCCTTCGCTCCAGCGTCTGAACGTCGCGCCGGAGCTGCTGTTCGACCCGCTCGTGCTCGCTGCTCTGCGTCGCGAGCTCACCGGTGCGTGCCTCGCTGCGCTTCGAACGCCGCAAGCACTCGAGCGCGCGCTGCTCCACCTCCTCACGCCGGGCACGCTCGCGCCAGCGCTCGATCGCTTCCTTCTCCTCCGCGAGTGCCTGGCGCAGCGCGGCGCCGTCTCGCTCCACGCGCACGAGCTGCACCTTGGAGCGCGAGATTCCCTGCTCGAGATCCTTCAGGGCGCTCGTCACCTGGGCTTCGTGATTTTCGATCTGCGCGATCAGTCCGTCGATCTTCGCGACGAAGCTGGTCGTCATGAGCTTCCAACGCATGCTGGTCCTTTCGTTCGGGGCGCCCTCGAGCGTCCCCGAGAACCGAAAGAGCAAGGCGCGGGCCTGATCCCAGCCCACACGGCAACTATCGGTAACTATTGAATTTGCATGGGCACTGGAGCCGCTGGCTATAGCGCTGAATGTACAGTGATATACATTGAAGGAACATGCTCTTCCGAGAGGGCGAACGCCGCGTCGCGGCCGCGATCGCGCGTATCGCCTATGACAACCCGTTTTCACCGGAACGCATCGAGAGCGAGCGGGCCGCGCTCGGCGGCGTCTTCACGGAGTCGGGCAGCGTGTGGTCACCCGACGGCGCC
>DASXWF010000253.1:0-2032 GCA_036503835.1 Polyangiaceae bacterium
GCTCTCGAGCCGCTCGAGCTCGTGGAAGACGTGGCGCGTCGCGCGTCCGGCGGCGAGCGCCTTGACCCGGCGCTGCTTTTCACGGCGCGCCTCGAGCGCAAGCTCTGCGTGCGCGACGGCCTCCGGGGCGTTCCGGGCGAGCTCGCGGAGCACGCCGCACGGCACACGCAGCGTCGAGACCTCGCCGAGCGCGTTCGCGCTCGCGGGGTGCACTTCGGAGCGCAGCGCTTCGCGGAGGCCCACGATGTCGCCCGCGGCGGCGTACGCCTCGACGTCCGCGCCCCCTGCGCCCCCGAGCGCCACCAGCCCGCGCAGCACGATCCACGCGAAATCGGCGGACTGTCCGGCCTGAAACAGCGACTCGCCCCGCGCGCGCTGCTCCTCGCGCCCGGCGGCGACGAGCGCGCCGACCTGCTCGGCGGAGAGCCGCGCGCCGAGCGGAGTGCCCGCGACGAGCGCCACCCAGGCACGCCGGCGCGCGCGCGCTTCCTCGCGTGCGAAGAGCTCGGCGGCTCCGGCGCGAACCAGCGCGCGGCGCAACGCCGCGGCGGGAAATTCGAGCACGACGCTCGACTCGAGCGCCTGCGCGTACCCGGCGCGGCACGTGCCTCCGACGAACGCATCGCGACCGAAGAGTTCGCCTGCCTTCACGGTCGGACGCTCACCCGGCGCCTCGACGCGCACGGACCCGCTTTCGACGAGGCACAGCCGATCGGCGGAGTCGCCCGTTCCGAACACGACGCTGCCCGCCCCGAGCACGCGGCGCGTCGCCGCGGCACGCAGATCGGCGCGACCGCGGGCGTCGAGCGCGGCCAGGAGCGGCGCGCTGAACGGCGTGCTCGACTCAAGCGCCATCGGCTTCCGCGCGCGCTACCTCGACGATGTCGAGCCGTTCGAGCGAGCGCTCGCTCACGAGCGGTCCGTTCGGCCGAAAACCGCGCTCGTGCATGCGCCGCTCGTAGTCCGCGAAGGCGCGCAAGAGGTACGGCGGAAAGGCACGAAACAGGAGCCGTGCCCTCACGTGCAGCGGGAAGCTCGCGGGCTCGGTGAGCTCGTAGACGTAGGTAACCGGCGTCTTCGGCGCGAGCGAGCGCGTGTCGATGATGGCGTCCGGCGCCTTCGCGACGCCGCGCGTCGCGTCGAGCGCACCGATTGGGAAAAATGTCTCGAAGAGCGCCGCCCGGCCTGCGAGGTTCGAGGAGCAGGCGCCCGTGTCCGCGTCGTAGTCGCCGTCCGCGTAGCGGGCGGCGCGGGAAAACTCCTGCCCGGGTAGCGCCTGGCAGCGCCCGGCGGCGTCGATGCGGCCGATGCAGCGCACGCAGCGCAGGAAGCCGTTCTGGAAATTGACGAGCCCGCTGCCGCGAAAGCGGGTACCGCCGAGATCGGGCGGCGGGTCCCAGCGCGGCAAATCCGGGCCGTCGCTCACGTCGGCGCCGAACAGGCCCAGCGGACGTCCGTCGGCGTCGACCGCGCCGTCGTCGACGTTCACGCGCAAGAAGCGCTTGTCAGGCAGATCTTCGTCCCCGCGGTCGACGCGCCCTACCTCGTACACCTTCCGCCCGCGCCGGTCGGTGACGACGACGTGCAACCAGAGCTCGCGTTCCTGGCTGAACCCCGCGGGCACCCGGTGTCCGGCGCCGACGTTCTCGACGACGATCGGCAGCTCGATGCGGCCGCCGCGCCGCACGATCGCCCCGATTTCGAGCCGCGTGCTGCGCGCGAGCAGGAGATCGCGCCGAGCGCGCACGCCCAGAGGAATTCCCGTCGGGTCGCGCTCGTTCTCGTCGGAGAGCGCGGCGTCGTATTCGGCGGCGAGCGGCAGCTCGATCCCGCTCAAGTAATGCGGCCGGACCGGCCGCGGCTCGCTGGAAGCCGCGGCCACGAGCCCGAGCGGGAGCGCGCCAGGCTCGCGCGCTTCGAAGCGCGTTCCCGGCGGGCAGCCGGCGCTCGCCTCGCTCCCTGCCCCGGGCACGCACACGCCGGGAAACGACGAGAGATGGCAATCCTGACAGGTGGGCGCGACGCGACCGAG
>DASXWF010000254.1:0-2655 GCA_036503835.1 Polyangiaceae bacterium
CCTCCGACTCGAGGTTTTCGTGGGTGAAGACTTCCTCGCGCAGGGTCGCGACGAGCTCGTCGATGCTTTCGTCGAGCTCGCTCCGCGCCTCCTGCAGATCCGCAGCCGTGATCGGTTCGGACGTGCACGTCGGCTCGGGGCAGCCGTCGACCGTACACGGCGCGTTCGTGCAGCTCTCGTTCTGCAGGAACGTGCCGGCGGAGTTGGCGACGGCCTCCGAATCGGCGATGAACCCAGCGGCCTCGAGTGTTCCGCGCAGAGCGCGTTCGACGTTCTCGATCGCCGTATCGGCGAGCTCATCCGCCGAAACCTCGCCGTCGCCGTCCTTCGATTCGACGGAGCAAGCGACCAGCGACAGCGCGCCGAGCAGGAAGCAAAATCGGGTGCCAAGCAGAGAATGCGACATGGTTCGTCTCCTGTGGCGACCCGTGAGCCGAGCCTCTCGAGCGCCCTCCACCGAGCCCTGGATCATACATGGGCCGGTGACGGGATGAATTCAGCAACTTCCGTGCCGCTTCAGTCGCGCCGATTTCGTCGAGAAAACGCCGCAAGTCCGGGATGTAGGTGTCCAGCGACACGGACACTGAGAACTTCTCTGCACAGGTGTGACTCCACGGCGACAGGCCGCCGCAGCGAAAATCTCGGGCGATCGACCCGCTCTCCCTCGAGAACGGTCCTTGCTACACCTGCTCTCGACGTGGCGCGGGCATCGAACACTCCTCGGCTGTTACGGCTGTTACGGGCGGCGGCGCTCGGCTCGTTGCTCGGTCCCGCCGGCTGCGGCGGCGCCGAAACGGGCAACCAGCTCGAGATCATGGTCCGGGACGACGGGGTCGAGTATCGCGCCGACTGGACTTATCGAAGCTTCGACGTCGACGTCGACCTGACTCTCTCCACCGTCGAGCGCGGCGACGGCTGCCGCTCCACGGCGAAGCTCGTGATCAACGACGTGGTCAGCGCCACCGACACCTACGAGCTCGGTTCGACCGACTGCTCGGAGCTGCGCCTGACGGACACAGGCGACATCGTCCTCGAGAGCCGGAGCACGGAGCACGACTGGAGCAGCGAGGCGCTGAACGTCGACACGGAACGCGAGCTCATCCTGCTCGGCCCCGTCGCCACGATCGACCCCGAAACAGGGCAGACCACCAACTTTCGCTTCACGCTCGGAGCGCCGCCCTGCAGCGACAACCCCGATTGCGATTGCGGCGCGCTTCGAAGGTACGGCGGCTCCGCCGAGCTCTCGCTCGACCTGGGACGCCGGTGCGAGTGACGGTCGGTTGCGAGTGACGGTCGGTGCGAGTGACGGCCGCTGCGAGTGACGGCCGCTGCGAGTGACGGTCGCTGCGAGTGACGGCCGCTGCGAGTGACGGCCGGTGCGACCGGCGCTGCCGCGATTCGGGCTCCCTCCTGGATTCGTGACAGGCGGCACGAGCGGCGAAACGAACGCATCCGGGCGCAGCTACCTCCGACGCTCGAGCTGAATCGGCGTGAGCTCCAGCAACGCAGCCCGGAAGACCTTCACAAGCTCCGACTCGGCACGCACCTTCTCGGACGCGAGTGCTCTGCGAATGTCACCTTCACGGAAGCCCTGATTCTGCAGCGCCTGGAAAGCCTTCGCGAACATGTCCGCCGCCTGCGGTGAGACCTGCGAACTCCCGTAGCGTGTTCCGTCAGAATGCCAAAAGGTGAGCGCGCCGGATGCAACGCCTTCGACGAACAGCTCCCCACGGTGAACGGCCCTGTGGTGAGCCCCGCAAAGCGTGACGAGATTCTCCGGATCATGTCGCCCGCCTTCGGCGCGGAGGCGGATGTGGTGCGCGTCCACGAACACCCCGTGCCGGCACCCGGGCACTCGGCAGCGTCCGCCGTCCCGGCGCAGAACCATGCGGCGAACGGACGGCGGGATGGTTTGCTTGGCACGGGGCCTTGCCAGAGCCCGGTCAGGTTTCGCGCCCACGGCTTCGACCGCGCCCACGTGGGGGTCACGGGCGACAAGAGCGCCATCGACGGGTGCGCCGCCGACGGTACCGATGTGCTGCGCATCGCAAGCAGCCATGGCTAGAACCTCATCGTCGACCTCCACGAGCTCTCCGCGACCCTGCTGCTTCGCCGCGCCGCAACGCTCGCAAACCGTGAGCGCTACCTGGTAACTCGAGCGCCCTTCGTCGCGAGAGCCTCCGAGAACGTACCGGGACAAGAGCAGCAGCGCGGCATCGTCATCGAGCGCCTCGCTCGCTTCCCGGCGCACCTTGCCGAGCGCTTCTCGGAACGTCGCGAGCACCTCCCCCGACACCTCGAACTTCAAGACATGCCGCTTCGCCCGCGGATCGGCCACATCATCGGGCCGACTCCCCAGCCTCCGGCCTGAAACCAGCTGCTCCATCTCTCGCACCGTCTTTCCGCGCGCCACCTGCACCCAGTCGCCTTCGGTATCGCGGGTAGCAATACGCGTGAGCTCCTTGACTACGGAGAAATTCAGGACCCCCGCGCGAAGCTCTCCGGCGAGCATCGGAAGCTCCTCGAGCGCTTCCGCGACCCGCAGCTTCTCTTGCGTGACTTTCGGACCGTATCCGAACATCCGCTCCGAATACTCGTTGAACGAGCCAAACCCGAAGCGCACGTGTGTCCCTTCGCGCAGGGCCGCGAGCAGCC
>DASXWF010000255.1:0-2606 GCA_036503835.1 Polyangiaceae bacterium
GGAGCGGGAGCGGGAGCGGGAGCGGGAGCGGCAGCGGGAGCGGCAGCGGGAGCGGCAGCGGCAGCGGGAGCGGCAGCGGGAGCGGCAGCGGCAGCGGGAGCGGCAGCGGGAGCGGCAGCGGGAGCGAGAGCGGCAGCGGGAGTGGCAGCCGGTGCGGGAATGGCTTCGGGTGCTGGATTCGGCGCTTCGGGTTTGGGCTCGGGCTTTGGCGCTTTGGGCGGCGTCGGGAGTAGGAGATCGTCGGGGAGGGTGTTGTACGCGTCCGGGCCTTCGGGCGGGTATTCGCGGCTGAGGTCGATCTCCACGGTCGTGTAGGGATCCGGCGCGCGGTAGGTCGGGGCCGGCGGGGGCGGTGCGTGCCCGCGCACGAGCGAGCGGAGCTCGTTCAGGCCGCCGCTGATGCCTTCGGCGCGCAGCATCTCGTCGATGCCCGTCTGTTTTTGCACGTCGATCGTCATCTTGCGGAGCTTGCGCATCCACTGGCCGAAGTTCTTGAGCATGCCGGGAAGCCGCTGCGGCCCGACGGCGACCAGCGTGACGACGCCGATCACCACGACTTCGAAGATCGAGAAACCGAACACGAGAACGGAACGCTACGACGCTCCGTGACCCGTCGCAACGTGGGGCGGCAAGGAAATCCGCGCTTCTCCGAGGCCGCCCATTTCCCGGAACCTCGATACGGCGCCCCGAAAGCCGGGTGAGGGCGCTGATCGGCCGGAATTTTCAGCGCGTCAGGCTGCGTCCGATCACGAGCCTCTGGATCTGGCTCGTGCCTTCGTAAATCTGAAGCACCTTCGCGTCTCGCATCAGCTTCTCGACGGGGTAGTCCTTCACGTAGCCGTTCCCGCCGAAGACCTGCACGGCGTCGATCGCCGTCTGCATGGCTCGGTCGGCGCCGAAGGCCTTCGCGTAGCTGGAAACGATCGGATCGCGCACGCCGTGGTCGAGGTTCCAGGCGGCCTTCTGGTAGAGCAGGCGCGTCGCCTCGGTGCTGATCGCCATCTCGGCGAGCATCGCCTGCACGAGCTGGTGCTCCGCGATCGGCACGCCGAAGCTCTTGCGCTCCTTCGCGTACGCCACGCTCTCGTCGAGGCAGCGCTGCATGAGTCCGGTCGCCATCGCGCCGATGTCCGGCCGCGTCTGGTTGAACGTTTCCATCGCGAGCTTGAAGCCTTCGCCCTCGGGGGCGAGCAGGTTCGCCTTGGGAACCTTCACGTCCTCGAAGTGCACGGCGGCGGTGTCGCTCGCGCGCTGGCCGAGCTTGTCCTCGTGCTTGCCGACGCGCAGCCCGGGCGTGTCGCGATCGACGATGAACGCGGCGATCCCCTTGTGGCGCTTCGCTGCGTCCGACGTCGCGAACACGACGTAGAAGCTTGCGAGGCTGGCGTTGGTGATCCAGCACTTTTCCCCGTTCAGCACGAACTCGTCGCCGGCGGCCTTGAACTGCATCTTGAGCCCGGCGACGTCGCTGCCGCCGCTCGGCTCCGTCGTGCAGTAGCTCGCGAAGAGCGGCTCGGCCGTGAGCATGCCGAGGTACTTCTTTTTCTGCGCGTCGTTGCCGGCGAGCACGATCGGCGTGAGCGCGAGCGTGTTCGCGAGCAGGCTCGTTTGAATGCCGGTGCAGCCCCAGGCGAGCTCCTCCGCGATCAACGCGTTGTCGATCTCGTGCAGGCCGGCGCCGCCGTAAGCGGGATCGACCGTGGCGTTCACCAGGCCGAGCTCGTGCGCGGCGATGAACACCTCTTTCGGAAATCGCGCCTCGCGATCGCACTCGGCGGCCACCGGGGCGACGCGCTCCCGGGAGAACCGCCGCGCAGTTTCGATCAACGCCTTTTGCTCGTCGGAAAGCGAGAAGTCGAGCATCGTCACTCCTTGAGCCGCTGTCGGGCCTTTGCCACCTCGGCGCGCACGGCGCGCGCTCCGAGCAGATAACCGAGAGTCAGCCCCACCATCAAGACCCCCGGTATGTACAGAATGTGCTCGAACGTCACGCGCCGGGCGCTTTCCCCGAGCCCACCGCCCGCTCGAGCTCGACGATCCGGGCTTCCATCTGCCCCTGGCGCCGCCAGCCGAGACCGAGAAACCCGAGCAGGAGCGCCCACATCACGACGTAGGCGAGCACGAGCATGAGCTCGGCGCTGGTGGTTTCGGTGCCTTGCCCGACCGGAGTCCAGGTCTGAGCGCGATCGCCGGGAGAGGTTGTTTCTTGCGCTTTCATTCGGCGTCTCCGAGGCCACGGGCGGCGGCGAGCTCTTCGATGTGGGTGAGGCGGGTGGTGCTGAGCGCGAGCCGTGCCCGCACCCAGAGCAAGAGGCCGCAGAGCAACGTCATGGCGAAGAACCCGACCCCGAGCGCAAGCTTCATGTCCGGGTCGCCGAGGCCTCCGCCCTTGCCGGCGATCACGGTCGGGTGATTGCCGCCCCACTTCTGCACCGAGTAGTGGATCACGGGCAGGTTGAAGGTGCCGAGCACGCCGAGCGCCGCGGCGAACTTGCGCTCGGCTTCGCCGTCGCCTGCAAACGCGCGCAGCACGACCACCGCGATGTAGATGAGCACGCTGAGCAGCGTGGTCACGAGCCGCGGCTCCCACGCCCAGTACACGCCCC
>DASXWF010000256.1:0-3767 GCA_036503835.1 Polyangiaceae bacterium
CCTGGACCCTCCGACCCCGCGCTGCCCTGATTCGTCGAACCAGCGGCTCCCGATGTGGCGTTTCCGCCGGATCCGGCGAGAGCACCGCCGACACCAGCGACACCTACGGAACCAGCGGCGGGCGAAGGGTCGCCTGCCGAGCCTCCTCCCGCGCTTCCGGACCCGGCGCTGCCGGCCGCACCTCCAGCGGCTCCGGACGCAGGGCTACCGGCGGAGCCTGCACCGCCTCCGGTTGTCGGGTCGCCCGCGGAACCCGCGGTACCTCCGGAGCTCGGGCTCCCCGCCGAGCCAGCGACTCCACCCGAGTCTCCGCCCGCGCCGCCGCCGGGGCCACTACCGGCGCTGCCACCGGCACTGCCACCGCCACCGTCCCCCGGCATTGCACCCGCAGGACCGACGGCGTCATCAGCCGTCAGCGAGATGACCAGATGCCCATCGATGACGTTCACGTTCCCCGGAACATGCGTCGACAGGTTCTTGGGTGACGCCCAGCTCGCCGTGAGCCAGCCCGCAGGCAGCGCCGCCGCGTCGAAATCTTCGCGCCATTGCACCGTGAAGGCGCCGGCTTCGTACGAGGAAAATTGAACCCAGTCCACGTACTGATGGACGGGCAAAATACTCGGGCTGAAGTTGCCTCCGAAGCTCGCATCGCCGGGCCAGACGTTGAAACGGACCTGCATGCCGGTCGCGTTTTCCGCGAAGGCGACTGCCGTCGCGCCCGTATCGCGCCGGATCTCGACGCCGTCGACGAGCCAGGCGATGGCGTCGGGCGTCCACTCGTAGGCGTACGTGTGGTACGCGCCGCAGGGGTCGTTCAGCGTGTGCTTTTGACCGTGATTTCCCGGCGGATTGCCGAAAATGGCGTTGCTCTCGACGTGGCAGTCCGCGCCGAGTTTCTCGAAGTCGAGCTCGTTCCAAAACGTTCCCGTGAGCTCCGAGCCGTCCTTCCAGAGAAAGAACGAACTGACGACTCCGTCTCCGGCCGCGAATCGTATCCGTGCTTCTACTCTGCCGTACCCGTAGGACGTCGAGGTGTAGAGCTCGCCGCTGCTGACGGCGAAGGCGAAGCGAGGAAAGCTCACGCCGATCAGCAAACCAATCGCCGAAAGTCCGATACGGGCCATGGAACACCTTTCGTGTCCGCGAGCTCTTAGCGTGGCGACGGAGCTCGCGGTTCGCATTTTTTGGGAATTCCCGAGCGCTCGTCACGCGCGTGCCGCGGGCGGAGCGGAAGGGAGACGAGTGGCGAGTGCGCGGTCGTTGAGATAGGGTGTTCGATCGTGGCCGCCTGCGAACGCGCGCTGTACCAGCGGTTTCTCCCCGAACACGGCAGGCAGTCGTACGTGTGGAAATACTCGCAGTCGATCGGCGGGCGCCGTCCGCGGCATTTCCACGCGGAGCCCGAGCTGAACCTCGTCGTTCGAGGCTCCGCGAGGTTCGGCGTGGGCGATCGTATGCTGCTCGTGTCGGAAGGAGAGCTGGTCGCGTTTCCTTCCGGCCAGGATCACGCATTGCTGGAGGGTTCGGCGGATCTCTACCTGTATGCGATCGGCCTCGATGCAGCCTATTCGGGCCACGTGCTCGGGGCCGAGCGCGAGCCGCCGGGGCCGCTCCACGCTCGGCTCGAGGGTCGGGAGCGCGCCGAGGTGTTCGAGCGCGCCGCGTCGATCGTCGATCGCGCCGGCGCGGAGCAGCTGGGCGCGGAGCTCTGGGAGCGAGTGCACTGGCTCGGACAGCGCTCGGCAGAACGCCTGGGCCGCCCGGCTCACGTGCTGACGCGGCGCGCGCTGCAGCTCATGACGCGAGCACCCGAGCTCGGGCCCGGCGCCCTGGCCGCCGAGTTCGGGGTTCATCAGAGCGAGCTCAGTCGCTATTTCCATCGCGATACGGGCGTGACGCTCGTGCACCACCGGGCGCGCCTGCGCGTTCTCGAGTTGATTCGCCTCGTCAATCGCGGTGAACACGATTTGATGGTGGCGGCGAGCGCGGCGGGGTTCGGCTCGTATTCTCAGTGCCACAGGACCTTTCGGTCCGAGTTCGGGTGCTCGCCGCGCGAGTTCTTCTTCTCCGGGCTGCGCGAGCGGATGCAGCTCGCGTACCTCGGATAGCTCGCGAGCGGCGGGACGCGAGCGATGGGATCCGCTAGCGCGCCGTCACCCGACGCTTCCCCGCGCAAGCTTGGCGGGCACGTCCCTCGTGAACCGACCCGGGCGCAAGCTTGGCAAGCTCCGCCTCCGCCTCCGCCATTCGGTCCATCCCGCACAGCGCCTGAATGCGTGTCGCTCGCCGCTCTTGCGCGAGCGCGCCGCGCGGAAACTTGCGGGCGTGCTCGTCCAGCATGCGCAGGGACTCCGCGAAGCGTTCCGCGTGAAGCTCGGTCTGAGCGCGCGAGAGGATCGCGACCTCTTCGGCGAGGCGATCCGAAGACTTTTGTCGTGTGGGAATCCGCAGGTCGTCGCTGGACACGGCGGTACCGGGAACCAGCGGATCCGCAGGCACGTCGCCCCTTTCAGCCGCGGGTTTCGCTTCGAGCTCGGACGGGGCAGCGGCAGGTCCGGGGACCGCAGGGGGAGCGGCGAGTGTCCGACCCGAATCCGGCGCTGCAGGGGAACGCAGCGCGCCGGCGATGAACAACCCGCCTGCGGCCAGGCCCACGACGGCGATCGAAACGGCCTGCCAGCTCGAGGCGACGACGGACGACTTCGCCGCAGCGGCGGCAGGCGCAGGGGATACGCTCACGCCGATGCGAGCCCGGAGTGCCAGAGCGATCCGATTCTGATCGGCAAGCGTCGGCCGGAAAGCATCTCTTCCCGCTCGAACCAGCTTCTGCGTTTCCAGGCCTAGATTCGACAAGGTCAAGCTCTCCCTTCGCCTCGCGCCGTGCGGCGCGCGAGACCCTCTTCGAACGCAATCCTGGCCGCCCGCAGTCGCGAGTACGCGGTATTGAGCGGAATCTGCAAGGCTTCGGCGATTTCCGGAACCGTCAGCTCTTCGAGCTCCGCCAGCATGAAGACCTCGCGCTGCGGCCAGGGGATCTTCTCGAGCAGAGCCCAGAGCAGCTTCACCTGATCGCTCTGCTCCTTGAGATCCATCGGCGTCCTCGGCGGCACGTACTGGCGCTCCACCTGGAACGCGAGCGTCCCGGCCGAGTCGGCGCGTGCTTTCAACGATCGGCGGTGGTCGCTCACGGTGCGGCGCACGATGCCGTAGATCCAGCTTCTCAGCGAGGCGGGCTGTCTCAGCGTCGGAAGCTTGGCGTAAACGACCATGAAAATTTCTTGAACCACGTCGTCGACGGCAGACGACTCCACACCCAGTCGAAACGACGAGGCCCAGACGAAGCGGAAGTACTGCGCATAGATCGACTCGAACGCCGGCACGTCCGGCGCGGTCGAAGCTTCGCCGTGGTGAACCTGCTCTGAAAGCCCGAGCACCCGGGCCCCAGAGTTGCTGGTGCTCATCGTCAGTCGCCCAGGCAGTGGGCGACGGGTCTTTCATCCGTTAAAAAATCCACTCCGGGCCGAGCCCGAACGACAGCTGAGCGGCCCCTACTTGCCCCACGGTGCCGAGCGCATCGAGCACCAAGATGGGTCGAGCCGTTCGGAGCGCCAAGCCCAGCGACGCGAAGAGCGCGAGGTTCTCGGAGACGGAGAAATGAGCGGTGCCTCCCGCGCCGATCACGAAGGACAGCGAGCTCTGCATGTTCGGCGTGACGCCCGAACCGACTCCGGTCGCCCACAGGTGCTCGAGCCCAGCCGTGAAACACG
>DASXWF010000257.1:0-5510 GCA_036503835.1 Polyangiaceae bacterium
CCGCGGCACGAGACGCGCGAGCGCGAGCAGGGGCCCGAGCACGAGCGCGGTGCCGCCCGCGAGCGCGAGCCACACCACGCCGGGACTCTGTCCGTGCTCGGTCACGCGATGCACGGCCGGAAACGCCGCCGCTGCCGCGCCGATCGCGCCGAGGGCCAGCGCGGCACCGGCGCTGCCCGGAGTCGGAGCGCCGGGCTCGGTCAAACCGGTCGCAGCTCGAGCCGCACGCGGTCGGCGGCGGGCCCCGGCACGTATTCGTTCTCGAGCAGCCAGCGCACCGAGCGAGCGAGCGCCTCGCGCGCGGGCCGGTGCTGATAGCCGAGATCACGCTCGGCCTTTTCGCTCGTGACCCAGACGTAGGCGTGTGAATAGTCTCGAGCCAGGCGCGCCGTGAGCACCGGCGCTTTTCCGGTGAGACGCGCCTTGAGCTCGACGAACCTCGCGAACAGCTGGATGAAGCCGGCGCTCTTCGGATCGCTCGGCTCCGCGAGCCCGGTGATGTCGGCGAGCATCTGGAAAAACTGCGTGAAGGTCACGTTCTCGCCGCCGAGCAGGTAGCGCTCGCCCACGTCGCCGACCTCCATCGCCCGGATGTGGCCGTCGACCACGTCCTCGACGTCGACCACCGAGATGCCGCCTTCGGAGACGGGCACCGTGAAGCTCGGCGGCACCTTCAGGTACTCGATCAGGCTCTGGCCGTTGGGCGTCGGCTTCCAGTCGCCCGGGCCGAAGACGGCGGTGGGCAGCACGCTCACGACCGGCAGTCCGTCCGCCACGAACCGCTCCACGATCTTGTCCGCCTCGAGCTTCGCGGTCACGTACGTCTCGGGATCGGTGAGATTGAACGGGTGGGTCTCGTCCATCGGCTCGGGCGTTGACGACGTGCCGAGGACGGCGGCGCTGCTCGTGACCACGATGTTCTCGATGCCGCGGCGCCGCACGGCGCCGAGCACGGACTCGGTCCCGAGCTTGGCGGCGTCGAGGATCGTCTGGGGTCGCCGGCTCGAGTACTGAAAGGAGCTCGCGACGTGGAAGATCTGCGAGCAGCCGGCGAGCGCCCGGAACACGGTGTGCTCGACGGTCACGTCCCCGTACGCCAGCTGAAAGCGATCTTCGGGCAGGCCTTCGAGCGGCTTCAGGTTCGAGCCGGCTCTCACGAACGCCTTCACCTGCTCGCCCTTCGCGACGAGGCGGCGCACGAGCGCGCTGCCGATGAAGCCGGTCGCGCCGGTCACGAGGATCCAGGGGTTCTTCATGCCGAGAGGGTTAGATCAGCCCAAGCGTGATGCCAAGAACCGTGGAACGCTTGCGGGCGATGCTGCGGCCCGAGCGCTGGATCCTGCACGCCGACATGGATGCCTTCTACGCGTCCATCGAGCAGCGGGACCGCCCGGAGCTCCGCGGCAAGCCGGTGATCGTGGGCGCGAGCTCCGCGCGCGGGGTGGTGGCCGCGGCTTCGTACGAGGCGCGGCGCTACGGAGTGCGCTCGGCCATGCCGGGCTTTCGCGCGCGCGAGCTCTGTCCGGACGGCGTGTTCCTGCCGTCGAACATGGGGCACTACGCCGCGGTGTCGGCCCAGGTGCACGAGATCTTCTTGCGCTTCACGCCGGTGATCGAGCCCCTGGCACTCGACGAGGCCTTCCTCGACATCTCGGGGTCGCTCGGGTTGTTCGGAACGCCCGAGAAGCTCGCGCGCGAGCTGAAGGACGCGGTGCGCCGCGATACGGAGCTCCACATTTCGGTCGGCGTCGCCCCGAACAAGCTCGTCGCGAAGATCGCGTGCACGCTGGGCAAGCCGGACGGACTGAAGGTGATCGCGCCGAGCGGCGTGCGCGCGCTGCTCGATCCGCTGCCGATCCGAAGGCTCTGGGGCGTGGGCCCCGTGCTCGGCAAGCGCCTCGAGGAGCTCGGCGTCCGCACCTTTCTCGATCTTGCGCGCCACGACGCGACGGCGCTCGCGGACGCGCTCGGCGATCGGGCACGCGAGCTCCAGGCGCTGGCACGAGGCGAGGACTCGCGACCGGTCGAGGCCGATCGTGTTCCGAAGTCGTACGGCGAAGAGAACACCTTCGAGGAAGACGTGCTCGACGGCGAGCGCGTGAGGGCGGCGCTCACGTCGCACGCCGAGGCGGTCGCGCGCCGCATCCGCCACGACGGCTACGCAGCGCGCACGATCACGCTCAAGGCGAAGCTCGGTCGAGCGCGCGGGCGGCGCGAAGCCCGCGGGCCCAACGGCGGTTCGGAGCCGAGCTACCCGCTGCTCACCCGCAGCAAGACGCTCGAGCGCGCGATCGACGACGCCGCGGTCGTGCGACAGGTAGCGATCGCGCTCTGGGAAGCGCTCGCGCTCGACGAGCCGGTGCGTCTGCTCGGCGTGTCGCTCTCGAACCTGGAGCGCAAGGACACCTCGCAGCTCGAGCTCTTTCAACCGAAGCGCAGCGAGCTCGGCAAGACACTCGACGCCATCACGCAGCGCTTCGGCGTCGATGCGATCTCGCGTGCGGTCGACCGCCCGCAGAAGATCACGCACGGAAGAACGCGCAAGCGCGGCGAGTAGCTTCCGTCACGCGCCGTCCGGGCGGACCGCCACGATCACCACGTTGCGCGGCGTTTCCGCCGCGAACGTCTCGCCGGGCTCCATGACCGGAACGAGCCGCAGCTCCGCGAACTCGCGCGAAGCGGCCTGCGCGACGCCCGCCACCACGCGACCGGAGAGCGCCCCGATCACGTTGAGCGCGATCGTCCCGCCGGGGCGTAGCGCGCGCCGGAGCGCGGCGAAGAAGCGCCGCGTCGAGAATTCCGCTCCGAGCTCGACCGCGTCGTACGCGTCGACGATCACCATGTCCCAGCTTTCCCGCGCGGCGTTCGCGATGAAGTCCGCACCGTCCGCGACGTGCACCGTCACGCCCGGAATCGCGTCGAGCGCGAAGAACTCCCGCGCCAGCGCGACGACCGCGGGCTCCTTCTCCACGACGTCGCAGCGGATGCCCGGATACGTGCGCGCAAACTGCCGCACGGAAACCGCGCCGCCCAGGCCGACGAACAGCGCGCGCTCGCGCCGGCGCGCGCAGGCCGCGGCCACGTGAAACAGCTCGAGGTACGGCCACCCCGAGCGCGCCGCGTCGTCGAGCGCGGCGCGGCTCCAGACGAGCTCGTGCTCGCCGCGCGCCGCCAGCATCTCGCGAAATCCAGCGCGATCCCGCACAGAGATCGTGCCGCTCGGCGTGTCCACGGAGCCGAGCACCCGCTCGCTTCGCAGGCCGAGACGCTGCGCCAGGTGCGCGAGCGCCCCCGCGGGCGCTTCAGCCAACGGTGCGCACGGCGCCGTCCAGCCGTACGCCGCGCGCGCGACGCCGAGCGCCGGCAGCATCGCCTCGACGCGCTCCACTTCGCTCCCCGAGAAGGCTCGCCCCGTACGTCCGAGCATCAGCATGCCGTACGGCTGTCCCTGCCACGACAGGTACGCGAGCAGCGAATGCTTGCCGCCGACGCGCGCCGCGACTTCGCGGTAGTAGCGAGACTTTCGCATCGTCGCGACGCCGAGCACGTCGCTGTCCACCGCGACGCCGCGCCGCGCGAGCGCCGCTCGCTTCACCGGCATGAGCTCGCGCGCGTACACCGGCCCTCCCGCGACGGCCTGCTCGACGGTGGCTCGGTCCAGGCCGAGCACCGTCGGTGAAGTTTCACGACCCGTGACCGAAAAGAACGCGACGTCGCATCCCACCTGAAGCTCGCAATCGGCGAGCACGGCGCGTTCGAAGTCGACTGCCGTTGCAAACTTCTGAGCCCAATGCACCGGATCGATCATTCCCGCGTGAGACAGCCCAATACGGCTGGAGTTCCCGCTGATTTTGCATTTCTGCCGTGCTACGGAACTCGCGTGCGCTGCCTGCGCTCATGGCACTGGGCCGGCCCGCTCGTCTGTCTGGCGCTTTCGTGCAGCCAGAATCTGGACGAACCGCATGCTGCGGGCGCCGGGGGAAGCGCAGGGAGCAGCGGTGGCGCGGCGCTCGGTGGAACGGCCGGAAGCGCGTCCGGGAACGCAGGACGTTGCGCGAGCGGCGCTGCGACTGGCGGAGCGGCGGGTATCGCTGGCGGAGGTGGGTCGGGTGGCGCGGGCAAGGCCGGGGCCAACGGAACGAGCGGAGCTGGCAGCGGCGGTCGCACGTCGAGCGGAGGTTCGTCGGCCGGCGGAGTGAGCGGAGGCACCGCGGGAAGCGGCGGAGAAAACCCGAACGGTGGAGTCGCCGGGAGCATCGGCGGAGCGGGTGGCGGTGCCGGCGGCAACGGCGGCAGCTCGAGCGGCGCTTCGGGCGCGGCGGGCAGCGGCGGCACGGCGGGCGACGGCGATCGCTGTGACGTGGCGAACGAAGGCGCCTCGCCCCCGGCGAGCCTCACTCTCTCCGGCAACCTCGGCACGCACGATCCGGTGGTGATCGCTGCGCACGACCGCTACTACCTGTTCAGCACCGGCGACAACATCGGCGCGAAGACTTCGTCGGATCTCCTCGCCTGGCAGGGCGCGTCCGAGGTCTGGAGCAACGCCACGCGTCCCGACTGGATCGCGGACGAAGTACCCGGCGCCGAGAACCTCTGGGCGCCGGACATCTCGCACTTCGGCGGGCAGTACCACCTCTACTATTCGGCCTCGACCTTCGGCTGCAACGTCTCGTGCATCGGACACGCGACGCGCCCCGCGCTCGACAGCGGCGCGTGGACCGATCACGGATCGATCGTGTGCTCGAACCCCGGCTCGAGCTGCGAGGGCAATCGGCCCGACGACTGGAACGCCATCGACCCGAACGTCGTCGTCGATCGCGAAGGCACACCCTGGCTCTCGTTCGGCAGCTTCTGGGGCGGCCTCAAGCTGATCGAGCTCGACCAGAACGGCGACCGCGCAGGCGACACGCTGCATTCGATCGCGGCGCGCCCGCGCAACGGCGGCGCGCTCGAGGCGCCGTTCATCGTGCGTCGCTGCGGCTATTACTACCTGTTCATGTCGTGGGACTCGTGTTGCCGGGGCGCCGACAGCACCTACAACGTCCACGTCGGCCGCTCCGAGTCCGTCACGGGGCCCTACGTCGACGCGGAGGGCACCGAGCTCATGGACGGCGGTGGGACGCTCGTGCTCGAGGGCGGCACACGCTGGCGCGGCCCCGGGCACAACGCGGTGATCTTCGCCGAAGACCGCGCGTACAACGTTTACCACTCGTACGACGCGAACAGCAACGGCGACCCCATCCTGCGCATCGCCGAGCTCGTCTGGGACAGCGAAGGCTGGCCGATCTCGGGCGGGCCGTAAGCGGGTGACTCGACGCCGCGGCGCGTCGCGCGTTCCAGCAAGCGAGTGATTTTCCAAGCACCTCGCGCGCTCGGGAGGCGTGCTAAAGCCGAGCGCCCTCATGCTCGGATCCCCTTCGCTTTCAGCTGCTCTGGCACTCGCGCTGTGCACGACCGCGTGCGGAGGCTCACACGAGCCCGCGGAGAGCGCGGCCGCGTCCTCGACGGAC
>DASXWF010000258.1:0-1924 GCA_036503835.1 Polyangiaceae bacterium
GTGGCCACGCTTCGGCGTGTTCTTCGAAGGCGAGCGCGAGCGCGCCTTCGGGGATGAGTTGGGTGGCGGCGAAGGCGGGGACGTGTTGGGCGTCTTCGCGCGAGAGGGTCGCCTGGAGCGGGCGTTCGGTGGCGAAGGTGAGGGCGACGGCGTTCCAGCCGAGCTCGCGGAGCCAGACTTCGGAGGAGAGTTCGCCGGCGATCAGGCTTTCGGTTTCCCAGCCGAGGAAGAGACGCGTGCCGGCGCGCGCGAGCGCAGGGCGGGATTGGACTATGGTTCCGTCGCTGGCGTGGGGCTCGACGGCGCTTTCGAGATCGAACCAGTCGGCAGCGCCGGGTTCGGTCGTGTCGAGGATCGCTCCGCGTAGGCGGCTGACGCTGGGGGTTCCGGTGGCGAGAGGGTCGGTGCCTTCGGTGAAGACGACGAGGAGGTGTGTGGAGTCGAGTTCGACGATGGCGGGGCGCTCGAGTTCGGCGCCCGGGAGGAAGGGGCCGATGGTCCATTCGGCCGCTCCGGTGTGAACGCGCAAAAGTTCGAGGCTATTTTCGTCGATGGTGCGCCAGGCGGCCGCCCAAGTCTCACCGAAGCGCGTGAGGGCGACGCTGCCCGCGATTTCGTCGCTGAAGCCGAGTTGCTGCTCACCGCCGAGCGGCGCGAGGTTCGCGTCGAAGCGGCGCGCGATGATGACGAATTCGCTCGCCCACGCGACGACGAGTTCGGCTCCGGTCCAGACGAGGTCGGGATCTCGTTGCGCGCCGCCCGCGGTGGTGTTGGCGATGACTACGTCGCCGAGGACAGGTGGGTCGCCGGCGGTGAGGCGGCGGAGCGCTATGTCGAGGGACCCATGGCCGAGGTCGTTCCAGGCCGCAACGAATAGGTTCGGTCCGATGGCAGCGGCGCTCGCGTCGGCGTATTCGCTCGGGAGCGCGCCAGTGCCAACGTCGATGAGCGTCGAGGGCTGGCCGCGGCTCTGGAAGAACGCGCCGCGCAGGCTGGAGGCGGAGTCTTCGAGCTCGGTGTAGGTGACGAGGGTAGCCTGCGCGGCGGCCGCGAGCGGGTGGCGACCAAAGCCGAGGGTGCGAGAGAGGCGCTCGCCTTCCACCCGCGGGAGCGGCGCCACGGGAACGTCGGTGACTCGACAGTCGGCGGCGCAGGCGTCGATTTGCTCGCCGGGGCCGTCGTCGCACTCTTCGTCCACCGGATCGCGTATCGCGTCGCCGCAACGGGTCGAGACCGGGGGATTCTCCTGGCACTCCGCCGGCAGCGGCTCCGGCGCGATGCCGAGACATTCGGTTTCACTCGAGCAGGTTTCTTCACCGTCACACGGGTCCTCGTCGGCGCAGTTGGATCCGGCAGGCCGCGGTGTGTGGCTGACGCCGTTCACCGGGTCGCATTCGTCCAAGGTGCATGGGTTTTCGTCGTCCGTGGAGAGAGGCGTGCCGGCTTGGCACTGGCCGGTGGCATTGCACTGTTCGGGGCCGTTGCAGACGTTGCCGTCGCCGCAAGCGGTTCCGGCACTCACCGGCGCGTGCACGATGCCGGTCGCCTGCGTGCAGCCGTCGGTCGTGCAGGGGTTCGCGTCGTCGAGGTTCGGCGGTGTGCCCGACGTGCACGCGCCGAAGCCGTTGCAGACTTCGTTGCCGTCACAGACATTGCCGTCGGCGCAGGAAGTTCCGGCAGCGACCGGGGTGTGGATCGCGCCTTGGATGGGATCGCACGTGTCGATCGTGCACAGATTGCCGTCGTCGGGCGGCACTCCAGGCGTGCAGCCCGCCCCGCGCGTGGCCCTGTAGAGTCGGAAGGTCTGGGCGGTGCCGCCGCCGTCGTCGCGGTTGCTCCCGAAGTAGAGCGTGCATTCGTCCCGCGTGAGCCAGACGGGAAATTCCCTGGCCTGGGTGTTCACGCCGAGGATGCCGACGGGCGA
>DASXWF010000259.1:0-14334 GCA_036503835.1 Polyangiaceae bacterium
TGGCGAAGGTCTGGACGCAGGGCCGCCGGGCGGGGCACTATCCGAGGAGGGCGATACCCACGCGGGGAGCCACGTCCAACGAGGATACATGCGCGAAGCATCTCGACGGGTTCTGTTCACCGGCTTGATCAGTTTCGGAACGCTCGCGACCTGGACGCTGCTGGGGGCCCCGGCGGTGGGTCCCAAACCGGGAGGCGCCGCCCCCAAACCCATGCCTGCTCCGATCATCAAGCTGCCCGGGAATGCGCAGAAGTCGAAGGTCAAGCTCGTTCCGAACCTCCCGAACGCGCAGAAGACGTCGCGCACGGCGGGTGAGCCGTGGTTCACCCGACCGCTCAACTCGAAGTGCGTGCCCGGGGAGGGGTGTTCGATCCTCGGCAGCGATCTCGGCACACGCGCAGCCGGGCAGAAGACTCCGGCGGGGATGTACCTGAGCTACTACCCGGCGAACGGGGGCGTCGTCACCGACATCAAGCTGGAGGCCGCGAGCTGGAGCCCCACGCTCGTCAGCTTCAAGGTTCCTTCGGGGATGAACGCGGGCCTTCGCTATTCGGTCGTCATTCGCAACGCGCAGGGCAAAGCCGCTTCCAACAAGGTCGACATCAACGTCGTGGTGAGGCCCGACCCTCGGACGAACCCGGACTCCGACGGAGACGGCTATCCCTCCGTTGCCGCTGGCGGCACCGACTGCGACGACCTGGACGGGAATCGTTCCCCCGGCCGCACCGAGACGGTGGACGCGAACGATGTCGACGAGGACTGCGACCCGAAGACCTATGGCCATCGTGATGCAGACCTCGACGGCGTGCCCGACGTGCGAGCCTGCAACGTCGGACTCAGCGCCGCCGGCCAACCCGTCTGGTACTGCGGCTCGGACTGCGACGATTCCCTGTCGGCCGTGAAACCCGACAGCATGGTCTGCGATCCCCGCGATACCTCGGTCATTTTCGTCTGCACCGCCAAGCCGAGCTGGACGATCGACCCCCGGGAGACGCTCGGCTCCGACGGCTTCTTCCCGCCGTACACCTGCGAGTCGATCGCGGCGGGCGCGCGCTGCCTGATGCAGCCGAATCGTCTCGGCGTGTGTCAGGTAGGCGCGCCGTAGACTCTGGGGAGATCGTGCGCCGGGCGCCTTCGCCACTGCACGGCACGCTGAGCTCCGCCCGTTGAGTGCCGACGATGTTGTCTCAGGGCCTCGATGCCGCAAACCGGCGGGCGCGCATGCGCCTTCGCGTGCTTTCGTCCCTCGCGAGCTGGGCTTCCTCGACGCTACGAAAGCGACTCACACCCCTGGTGAAATCCGCCGTGCTCAACAGGAACGACCGGTTCCAGAGGGTGCGAATGCGTTGCGCGAGCCCCGCGTCTCTGCCGGCTCTCGGCCGCGGCATCTCTCCGGGCGATCGATACTTGAAGACTGGCACGTGCCTTCCTACTCTTCGTCGAGTTGGAACGCCGCTCGAAGGGCTGCAGCGTCCGCGTGGTCGATGGGGCGCACGGTATCTTTTTTCATCCGATAGAGGGTTCGTGGCGTTGCCACGCGAATCCGTACTCCCTCGATCTCGGTTTCTTCCGCTTCGAGATCGGTGAACAAGGTAGCCTCGCCGAGGCGTGTGAGGATGTCCAAGTAGAGCGATCCCTCGGGTGGACCGTAGCGAACTGCCGGATAGTCTCCGCACAGGTCCTCGGCGGTCAGCTCGTCGATCGATGGGTCGTTCCAGACGTTGCGCAGGGCCCGCCGCAGGCGATCGATGTTCGCCGCGTCCGGGCGAATGAACACGTCGAGGTCTTCCGTGGCACGCACGAGCCCGTGAAGGTTCATAGCAACGCCGCCGACGACGACGTAGTCCACTCCCGCCGCGTTCATGCTTGCGATCACGCGTAGGGCGTCGTCTAGCGCATCCACTGCCCATGGACGATAGCACGCGGGTCGCGCGAAGCGCCGCGCGTGCTCAGTCCTTCCCGAGCCACGGATTCGTGTACTTCGTCACCAGCCTGGTGAACGCCTTCGCCACGAGCTCCGGATAAACGGTGTCGGCCGGGATCGATTCCGCTTCGATGCGTCGAATGTCCGGGATGTGCCACGCCGTGTGCTTGAATTCGTGAGGCGGTTCTTTGTCCGGTAGGTTGAGCGAGGTTTCGGCGATCAGGCCGACGCCCGTGAAGATGGCGCGCGGGCGCTTGCTGACGAAGGTGCTCGAGATTTCGAGGCGGAAGCCGACGAAGAGGGTCGGCTTGTCGAACTTCGGCTTTTCGGCGGCGGCGTCGACCGGTGCGCCTTGCTTGAAGTGCAGGAGGTCTTCCGGGAAGAGTTTGGAGAATTGGGCGATGAACTCTTTGGCCGCGCGCTCTTCGGCTTTGCGGACGGGTGGGCCGACGAGGTAGCGCGAGGGCAGGGTTTTTTCTCCGCCGTAGTAGGCGCTCGCCATGAGCATGCGCTCGTTTTTTTCGAGGGTGCGGGATTCGCGCTGGGAGAAGCGGATTTCGATTTCGGGGCCGTGTTTGTCGGCGTAGACGATCAGGCGCCGCGCGAGTTGCCAGAGCTCGCGGCTCGGCTTGTGGTCGCGGTGGTAGCGCTCGAGGACGCCCGAGAGGTAGGCGTAGCGGGCCTGGGCTAGCTCGGGGACGAGCTCGAGGTGCGCCTTGTGGCGGGTCTCGTATTCGCGCAGGGCGGTGATGCTGTTTTTCGCCTTGGCGGTTTCGAGGTCGCGGAGGAGCGCGGCGCGCAGCGCCGACTGGACTTCACCCGCGATCTTGGTGTTGGGGTGGGAGGCGGAGTAGCGCTCGATGCCTTCGACGCTGTTCTCCGCGACGGCGGTGCGGAGCTCGGCGCGCGGGAGCAGCAGGTCCACGACCTCGGTGCGCTTGCCGCCGCGCGCGAGGTATTCCTTGTACGCCGTGACGGTGTCGAGTTGGTGGGCGCGCTCGAAGAGGGCGCGCTCGCCGAGGGAGTTGCGGGCGGCCCAGACGCCGTAGCCGAGCAGGGCCGCGCCGAGGGCGGCCGCGATCGGCACGAGCGGGATCTTGGGCGGCTTGGGCGGCAGCATCGACTCCGTGGGCGAGAACGGGTTGCGGAAGCCGTTGTCGCGCAGCGGGTCGAGCAGGACGAGGTCGTGTTCGCTGAGTTTGCCGGAGGCGACTTGCTCGCTGAGCTCGGTCACGCGCCGCTCGAGCTCTCTGCCCTGTTCGGCGTTCGCGATCGGGAAGTCGAAGCGGCCTTCCCGGAAGACGAGGCGGGCACGCGAGGCGGAGATGTTTTTCGAGGTGAGCTCGTCCCAGCCGTGGATCGCGAGGGACTGGGTGCGCGCGTCGATCACGCCGATCGGGAAGAGGTAGACGGTCGGGGTGAAGGGGAGGCGCAGGCGCGCGCGCAGGCAGCTCCGCGCGCGGAAGCCCGCGAGCACCGCGCCCGCAGGCAAGAGTAGGTGGAGAACGAGCAGCGAGACGGGCTGCAGCGCGATGGAGCTTTCGAGCTTGCCGTAACCGAGCGTGGACACCCAGGCCCACAGCGCGAGCAGGAGGACGCCGAGTGCGCCCCAGCGCAGCGCGGCGAACGGGAGTGGTTCCTTGGCGACGAGCAGCGGAGCCGGAACGCCCTGGCCGCGTGCCGCGTCCACGAAACGCTCCTCCACCGGGCGCAGGAGGCTGAAGAAGTCGATGCGCTTCATGGGGCGAGTCCCGGGAAAGTTAGACGATTTTCGGCGGGTTCCGCAGCGAACCCGCAGGCGCCCGGCAGAAAGGGGAGGGACTCGGCCAGGAACGCGGCAAATTTGCAGGAATCGGGCGGTCGCCGGGTGGGGCGGTATGCTCCCGGGACGCCATGCGCGAGCTCGATTTCATCGTGATCGGCGGGGGCAGCGGCGGTCTCGCCGCGGCGCGCCGGGCGGCCCGGCACGGCGCGAAGACGCTGCTGGTCGAGGCGGGGCGGCTCGGCGGGACCTGCGTGAACGTGGGCTGCGTCCCGAAGAAGATCTCCTGGTACGCGGCGGCGCTGGCGGAGCTTCTGCACGATGCGGAGGACTACGGTTTCGAGCTCGCGCCCGGGTCGTTCGATCTCGCGCGGTTGCGGAAGGCGCGGGACGCGTACGTGGCGCGTCTCGGCGAGATCTATGCGCGCAATCTGGAGCGGGACGGCGTCGAGCGCCTCGACGGGTTCGCGAAGTTCCACGACGCGAACACCGTGGAGGTCGGTGAGTCGAGGTTCCGCGCCGCCCACGTCCTGATCGCGACCGGTGGCAGCCCGCGCGTTCCGGAGATTCCGGGAGCCGAGCACGGCATCACCTCGGACGGGTTCTTCGAGCTAGAGCGGTTGCCCGAGCGACCGGTCGTGCTCGGCGCCGGCTATTCGGCGGTCGAGCTCGCGGGGATTTTTCAGTCGCTCGGCTCGCGTGCGACCATCGTGTTGCGTGGGACGGAGCTGCTCCGGCATTTCGATCCGATGCTCGGTGACGCGCTCGCCGAGGAAATGCGCCAGGCCGGCCTCGAGCTCGTGACCGATTTCGACGCGGTGCGGGTCGAGCGCGGGCGTGGCGGTCTCGAGCTGTTCGCCCACGATGGACGCAAGTTGAGCGCGGACCTGGTGTTGTTCGCGATCGGGCGGACGCCGGCGACGGCCCGAATCGGCGCCGAAAACGCCGGGATCGAGCTGGATGCGGAGGGGCTCGTCCGCGTGGACACGCTCCAGAACACGAGCGTTCGGGGCATCTACGCGGTCGGCGACGTGACGAACCTCGGCCCGCACCTGACGCCCGTGGCGATCGCTGCAGGTCGCAAGCTCGCGGATCGACTGTTCGGCGGCGAGCCCGAAGCGCGCCTCGACTACGCGGACGTACCGAGCGTCGTGTTCAGTCATCCGCCGATCGGCAGCGTCGGGCTTTCGGAGCCGGACGCGCGCGCGCGCTTCGGCGATGCGGTGCGCGTGTACACCACGAGCTTCACGAGCCTTTACCACGGCGTCACGCGGCGCAAGACGCGGACGCGCATGAAGCTCGTCGTCGTGGGTCCGGAGGAGCGCGTGGTCGGCATTCACGCGATCGGCATCGGCTCGGACGAGCTCATCCAGGGCTTCGCGGTCGCGCTCAAGCTCGGCGCGCGGAAGGCGGATCTCGATCGCACGATCGCGATCCACCCGACGACGGCGGAAGAGCTCGTGACGATGCGCTAGAATTCGCCGCGCACGCCCGCGTACGGAACGCGGCGTTCCGAGCCGGCCGACGCCATGCCGAGCACCGGTGCGAGCGTGAAGCCGGGCTGCGCTGGGGGCGGGGTCTGACTATCGCGAACTGCCTCGGCCTGGGCGGCGCTGATGTGCGCGTCGACTCCGAGCCCCACGGTGGAGAGGGCCCCCAGCAAGCCGACGCTGAAAATGTGCGCGTTCGAGACCTCGTTTTCGAAGGAGACACCTACCAGGAACCCGGCGTCGACGAGGGCGAGCGCGTAGCCGACCCAGCTCACGACGCGCAGCGCGGTCGCGCCCTTCACGTCCGGGTGATGGCGCGCGGACCCGCCGCCGACCGCCACGATCGGCGCGGACGCGGCGAGGTACACCGTGGTCGCGATGCCGGCCATGCGCGCGTCGTCGTCCGTCGAGGAGTCGTTCATCGCCATGACGCCCGCGGTCCCGCCGAGGATGATGGCTCCGGAGATGTAGCTGAAGTACGCCGCGCCCCGCGCCCAGCCCGGATCTGCCGGCGGGCCAGCTGGACCGGGCGCGACGGCTGCCGGCGGCACCGCTTCGATCTCGCAGCGACCACCGGCGCGGCACGCCTGCCCCGGCGGGCACGCGGGGTTGCACTCGGAGATGCACGCTCCCCCGTGACAGAGAAATCCCTCGCGGCACGCCGGAAAGCACTGCGCGGCCGGCGGCGGCGTGGGCGGCACGGCCGCAGCTGGTGGCGGGGATGGTGCGGCAGGCGAGGGGGCCGGCGCGGCGGGAGCGGGCGGAGTGGTCGGCGCAGGCTGCTGCGCCAAGGCCGTATTCGAGAGGAACAGCAAGGTCAGAGCGGTGCCGAGCTGGCGCGTCATGTCCACATCTCCAACCAATAGGGGTACTGCCGGCCCCCCGACTTTTCGATAGTGAGAAGTTTTACGGACGAGCTTTCAGTCCCCGAGCAGGCCGGCCGCGCTCAGAAAATCGCGCTCGACGCCCGCGTAGTCGACGCGCACGTCGAGGCGGGCGAGCACCGAGTAGAAGCCGAATTGCAGGCGGTTCAGGAACAGCATCGCGGGCGGGAGCATCACGAAGCTGCCGTCTTTCGCCCAGAACAGTCGCTTCAGCGACTTCATGTCTTCGACCAGGCTCGTGGTGTACGCGCGCGTGATGTGGAAGGGCGAGCCGAACATGGGATCGAAGCAGCGGCGCGAGTACGCGACGGCGCGCGTGCCGTACTCGCCGCCGCGCGTGCCGAGCAGGCGCGCCGCGTGATCGGCGAAGGCCGCCTCGTCCCGGGCGAGCGCAGCGCGGTGCATGGCGCGCGCCGCCGGCAGCCGTTCCGCTTCGATCGGTTGCACGCAGCCGAAGTCGAGGAAGGTGATGTGACCGTTCGGTCCGAAGAGGTAGTTGCCGGGGTGCGGATCGGCGTTGAACATGCCGCCCACGAGGTTGCCCTTGAAGACGAAGCGCCACAGCGTCTCGGCCCAGGCGCGCCGTTCGGGCTCGCTCGCGGCGACGGCCTCCTCGAAGGTCATGCCCTTGACGAGCTCGGTCGCGAGCACGCGCCGGCTGGAATGCGAGGCAACGACGGCCGGAATGCTGATGCTGGGATCGCCCGCGTGCAGCGCCGAGAATTGGCGCTGGCGTTCGGCTTCGAGCCCGTAGTCGAGCTCTTCGCGGAAGCGCGCCGCGACCTCCGCGTACGCGGCCTTGGCGTTCATCCCCTTCGGTCCCAGCGTCGAGACCAGTCCCTCCATCACGCTCGCGTTTTCGAGGTCGCTTTCGACCGCGCTGTCGATGCCGGGGTGCTGGACCTTCACGGCGACCACGCGTCCGTCCGGCAGCGTGGCCCGATGTACCTGACCGATGGACGCGCTCGCGAAGGGCTGGTCGTCGAACTCGGAGAACAGGCGCGCGACCGGCGCTCCGAGCTCCTCTTCGATCAGGCGCCGGATGGCTTCGGGCGCGGAGCGGGGCGTCGAGTCCCTCAGCTTGCCGAGCGCCTTCTCGTAGATCTCGCGCTGTGCTTCGGGGACGATGCCGTCCACGTAGCTCAACGTCTGACCGACCTTGGCGGCGAGGCCGCGCAGGGTGCCGAGCACGTCGGCGGCGTACTCCGCGGCGTTCGTACCGCTCTTCGAAAGCAAGAAGCCGGCGCCGGCGCGAGCGCCGACTCCGGCTAGACGTACGACGCGTCCGATGCGTCCGGTGGGTATCGAGCGATCGCGGGCCAAGGGAGCTCGGGGAGCCTAGAGCGCAACTCGCAACCCCGCCATAGGAGTCGCGCTCCGGCTCGCTGCTCCCGCGCCTATTCGCCCGGGGTGGGCGCGGGAGCGACCGAGACGGCGCCTTCAGGGCGGCGAGCACGCTTGGCCTGAAGCTGGCGCGAGACGTCGTAGACGCGCGCCGGGGGCTCCTTGATGTCCCAGACGAGGCCGACGGCCTGGAAGGCGCGGAGGATGTAGTACGTCACGTCGTACTCCCACCAGTAGAAGCCCTGGCGCGTCGAGCCCATGAAGTGGTGGTGGTTGTTGTGCCAGCCTTCACCCATCGTGATGATCGCGAGCAGCCAGTTGTTGGTGCTGTCGTCGCCCGCGTCATAACGCTTGCTGCCGAAGATGTGCGAGAGCGAGTTGATGGTGAAGGTGCCGTGCCAGAGGATCGCGGTGCTCAGGAAGAAGCCGATCAGAAGACCGGACCAGCCGAGCGCGAGCCAGACGGCGACGCCGAGCGCGAGCGGCGGCAGAAACCAGAGCTTGTTCAGGAACACGAGCTCCGGATAGCGGGCGAGGTCTTTGACCTTGCCGTAGTCCGTCGCCTCGTTGCGATCGTAGAGCCAGCCCATGTGCGAGTACCAGAAGCCTCGCCGCGAATCATGCGGATCGCCGTCCTTGTCCGAGAGGCGATGATGGGTCCGGTGATTGGACGCCCACCAGAGCACGCCCTTCTGCGAGCTCGACATGGCGAGGAGCGCCAGCAGAAACTGGAAGAAGCGGCTGGTCTTGTAGGTGCGATGCGAGAAGTAGCGGTGGTAGACGCCGGTCACTCCGAACATCCGGACCCAGTAGAGGGCCACGCAGCAGGCCCAGTCCTGCCACTTCGTCCCCGTGTAGAAGGCGAGCAGCGGCAGCAAGTGCACCAGGATGAAGGGGATGGCGCCGACCCACTGATACTCGGACAGCTTGGTCGCGCGCGCCGGACGAACCGGCGGATCGAAGGAGACTGACAGGAAGCTCACGATGTTTTCCGTTCCTGGCCGGCCCGGCACCGCCGCGGCGCGACCCAGAATGACTCTCAGGAACATGGCATTCCGCCCCCCCAGGCGTGGTCATCGTTCTGTCAGGAGCCAGTCGGGATTGTACGTGACGCAAGCCGCCGCGACGCGTCAGTGGCGCATTTCCTGCGCGCCTCTCAACCCGCCGCCCCCGCCGCGCGGCCGGCCGCCGTGCCCTCAGCGCCGCAGAAACAGGTTCGCGAGCAGGGTCAAAATCAGGCTGACGAGGATCGACGTGGCGATGGGGGCGTAGAGGCGGAAACCCTTGCGCTCGACGACGATGTCCCCGGGCAGCCGGCCGAGCCCGAGCTTTTCCGCCAGCACGAGCACGCCGCCGATCACGAGCAGTACGGCGCCGAAAATCAGCAGGGTTCGCCCTACGCCGGCCATGTGCCTGCCCCGCGCGTGACGACGGCGTTTCGAGCGTTCACGGTCTCAGCGACTTTCGCATCATGAGGTGCGGGATCGTCACCTCGACGAACGGCTCGCCGTGGCTTTCGTACCCGAGCCGCTCGTAGAACGGGATCGCCGCCTCGCGAGCGGCGAGCACCATCTGCTCGAAGCCACGCTCGCGCGCGACCGTTTCGCTGAAGCCGACGAGCGCGCTACCGACGCCGCTCCGCTGGCGCTCGAATTCGACGGCGACCTGCCGCATGCGGACCCGGCGCTCGCCGAGGTCGTGGAGCATCAGGCACGCGATCAACCGCTCCCCCTCGAACACGCCGAGGTGAACGAGGCGGCTCTCCTCGTCGCGCTCCTCCGGCGCCGGGCGCAGACCCAGTGGCTCACGCAGCACGCGCGTGCGCAACCCCAGACTCTGCTCGTACTCCGGGCTCGCGAAGGCGATCTCCCGGAGCTCGAGGGTGCCCGCGCCGAGCGCTAGCGAAAGCATGGCGCAAAATAGCAGGACGGCGCCGAGCGGCACGAGCAGCACGCCGAGCCCCGGATCCCCGCCGTGCACGAACACCCCGCCCAGCAGAAAACCACCGGGCAGGAGCAGCGTGGCGCCCGTCAGAAAGCCGCTCGCGCGCCGGGCTCGCGGGAACGACGGCGCCAAGCGCGACACGACCAGCAGCGCGAACACCACGTTCAGCAGAGAGAGCAGCGTGCCGTGCGCGTGCGCGAGCCGAAACGACAGGCGGCGCGCCTCGAACTCCACGCCGAGGTAGCTCGTGACCTTGAACCCGTGGAACGCCTCGAGCAGCACGCCGAACGAAAGAAACGTGACGAGCCCCCAGAGACCGAGCCGCAAGTGACGGCGCCCGAGCCCTGCCAGGGTCCGCGCTGCCGGCACGAAAGCTTCGAAACGAGGCGAGGTCATTCCGAGATCGTGGTGGGGCGCTGATCGCGGGCGGCGAGCAGCGCGGCGATGCGGGCGGCGTCGGGCCGTCCGGCGGCGTCGAGGAGGAGCGCAGGTTCGGTACGGCGTCCGGGGAGCTCGTGATGGCGAGCGAGCGCGGCGGCCCGCCGGGCGGCGCGCTGGTCGGGTGGCGCCAGGAAATCGCAAGCGAAGTCGCGGTAGCCGGGCAGCGTGACGAGTGCCGTACACGCCATCTTGCGCACGGCCGCGTACGGATCGGTCAGAAGCTCGGCCAGGGCGGCGCCTTGAAAGCCCGTTCCCGCGGCGAGCTGCGACTCGGGACGCCCGAGGGCAAACGCGGCGATCGCGCGCGCCGCCGCGTCGCCCGCGAGCAGGTCGTCCAGCGCCAGCGCTACGTCCGTTCGGCGATCGCCGAGCGACGGCGTGTCGAGCGAATAGAGTCGCCGGAGCTCCCCGGCCGTCCAGGCCAGCGTGCGATCGACGTGGCAGAGGTTGCAGGCGTTGGGGCGGCCGGTCGTCGCGCTCGTCTCGGCGCTCGGGCTGTCGATGCGGTGCGAGCGGATGCCCTTGAAGAGCGCGTACGACGTGAACGGCATGTGGCAATTCACGCACGAGTTGCCGGGCGAGCCGGCGGCGTGGTGGCTGTGATCGCTCGGACGCCGCGCGATGGACTCGTGACAGCGCGCGCAGGGTGCGTCGGGTCCACCTTCGCGCAGTTGATCGTCCGGCTCGCTCCGGTGCAGCGAATGGCAGGACAGACACGAGATCTTACCAGAATCTCGGCCTTTCTCGAAACAGGCCGAAAGGACGAGGCCGTTCAGCTCCCGACCGCCCACGCGAATCGTCCCGTCCTTCCAGAACAGGCTGTCGGGCTCCGCGTCCACGCCCGGTCCCTCGGCGCCTTCTTCGCTCCCGCGCGTGAGCAAGCTGCGGGTCTTTGCCAGCGCGTCACCGGGACGATAGCTCGCGGCGAAGCCGTCGCTCCAGAAGCCAGCCTCGTCGCGCGGGACGAAGTAAGCGTGGCACTGGCCGCAGAGCTCGGAGGCGCGCTCCGCCGTCAGGTGGCCGGGGTGGACGATGCTCGGATCCGGCGCGGACGAAAGGTGCGCGGCGAGACGCGTGAGCGGGTTCTGGTGCCGTGCGACGTGGGCGGCGCCCTCTCCGTGGCATGCCTCGCAGGCGATGCCGAGCTCGACGGCCTCGGAGGCGAAGTGGTCGCTGCGTTCGTCGTGGCGCGGGCGGCCGAAGCTGGCGTGACACTGGATGCAGTTGGAATTCCAGCGGATTGCGTGCTCGGGCGCGTCGGGCGGCTGGAGGAAGGCGTCGCGGCGAGGTACGTAACGGCGTTCGGCGATGAGATACGAAATCGGTACGAGCCGGAGCTCATTCCCACGCTCGCCCCGCACCCAGTACACCTGCTGATGATGCGAGCCGGTCGTCATCACCACGCGCCTCGAGACGAGCGGAGCTTGCGCTGCGGCGAGCGCGTCTCCGCGGCTCCGCGCCGTCGCGACGAGATCGGGGTCCGGCAGGCGCGCCCAGAGCTCGTCGCCGCGGCGCGAGAGCTCGACGCTCCGGCCCTCGACCTCGATGCGCGCGCCGTCGAACGGTCCGAGCACGGTGTCCGGCGTCGCGAGCTGCGTCATGGTCCGGTGAAAGCTGCGGTGCCAGCTTGCATACTCTCCGGGGTGACAACTCCGGCACGCCCCGGAGCCGGTCGCCGAGGAGGAAACGGTCCGGTTCGGGGCGCCGGGGGCGACGACACTCCTGGAGCGGGCGGCGCCGAGCGTCACACCGGCGCCGGCGCAGAGCACGACGGCCAGCCCGAGCGCCTGGCGGCCGCGGCGATCGGCGTGGCGCGCCGCGAGGAGCAGGCCGAACGCGGCGACCAACACGACGAGGATGAGCTCGAGGGCCGCCATGCCGGTCCACCGAGGATACCAGGCCGCCCGCGCTGCCGGTTGCCGCGCCATCCCGGATGGGCGATCGGGGGATGCTGATGGATACCGAGCTCCGAGCCCGGGTCGAGCGGCTTCGCGAGCAAGTGCCGGCGACCGACGAGCAGGCGCGCTCCGCTCTGAACGCGGAGCTCGCGGAGCTCAGGGCGCTCTATCGACGCAACTCGCCGGCGTTCACGCCCGACCTCGTCAGCATGCTCCGAACCATTGCTGCCGATCTCGAGGGGAGCGCTCCCACGGAGGCCCTCGCCGAAGAGCTCAAGCGAAGCTTCGGCTTCGACGCCTTTCGCCCGGGCCAGCTCCCCATCATCCGCACGATTCTCGCCGGCCACGACTGCATCGGGGTGATGCCGACGGGCGCCGGCAAGTCGCTCACCTACCAGCTGCCGGCGCGCATGCTCGGCGGCCTCACGCTGGTCGTGTCACCGCTGATCGCCCTGATGAAAGATCAGGTGGACGCGCTGAACGAGGGTGGGCTCCGGGCCACCTTCATCAACTCGAGCCTGGAAGCGGACGAACGGCGGGATCGCATCGAACGCCTGCGGCGCGGCGAGTACGAGATCGTGTACGCGGCGCCCGAGGGGCTGGAGGCCTCCGTGGGACGGCTCGTCGGCGAGCTCGACTTGCGGCTGATCGCCGTGGACGAGGCCCACTGCATCAGCCAGTGGGGGCACGACTTCCGTCCCGCCTACAGGAACCTCGCCGGTTTGAAGCGCCGCTTTCCGAAGACGCCGGTGCTCGCGCTCACGGCGACCGCCACTGCCGAGGTGACGCGCGACATCGGCCAGCAACTCGGCATGCGAGCGCCCGCGCTGTTTCGCGGCTCGTTCTTTCGCAAAAACCTGCGGCTCTCGGCCTGCCGCAAGGACACGCTCGGCAAGCTCACCACGCGCGACGCCATCCTCGCTCTTCTGCTCGAGCGCCGAGGGGAGAGCGGCATCATCTACTGCCTCTCGCGCAAATCCGTGGAGCAGATGGCGGGCTTCCTTTCGGAAGCCGGGATCCCGACCGGGCACTACCACGCGGGCATGGAGCCGAAGGAGCGCGAACGGGTGCAGGACGCCTTTCGCAAGGGCGACATCGACGTCGTCACCGCGACGATCGCGTTCGGCATGGGCATCGACAAGTCGAACGTGCGCTTCGTGATCCACCGCGACATGCCGCGCTCGGTCGAGGGCTACTACCAGGAGATCGGGCGCGCGGGCCGCGACGGCGTGGTCAGCGATTGCGTGCTGTTTCATTCCTGGGCGGACGTGAAGGCGTACGACCGCTTCGCGGACTCGAGCGAGGACGAGGCCGCCGGCGAGCGGCTGCGCGCGCAGTCCCGGGAGATGTTTCGCCTGGCCGAAGCCGACGGCTGCCGCCAGGGGCACCTCGTCGGCTATTTCGGCGAGCAGCTCGCGGAGCCCTGCGGAACTTGTGACCGCTGCCGCTCCGACAGCGTGGCCGAGGCAGTGCTCGCGGTGGGCCGCGTCTCGCGCAAGCGCCGCCGAGAAGCAGCGCTCGCGGCGGAGGAGGGGACGCAGAAGCCGCGGCGGGTGCAGGAGGTGGCCGAAGCCGACCTGGAGCTCTTCGACGAGCTCAAGAAGCTTCGCAGCAAGCTCGCTCAGGAGCGGCGCGTGCCGGCGTACGTGGTGTTCAGCGACGCCACGTTGATCGAGATGGCGGCGCGGCGCCCGGCTTCGGAGGCGGAGCTCCTGACGGTTTCCGGGGTGGGAACCACGAAGCTCGAGCGCTACGGCGAGGTCTTTCTCGGCGTGATCGCGCGCTTCCGAGCCTGAGCGGCGTGTCCGCTTCCGCCCCGCGCGGACGTCAGGCCATTCCGACCAGATGCGACAGGAGCTCGGCGTTTTCGCGGCGGCCGGGGCGATAGCTCGGCGGCGCGGGCGGCAGGTAGCGCAGGGACTGCTCCAGCATGAAGCGCTGGAAGCCCGAGATGCCCTGGAAGTCGAGGGCGATGCCGCGGGTGTACTCGCCCGGACGGCGTCCGTGCAGCACGCGGGCCACGACCGCTTCCGTATCGAGCCAGAACGGAACGTGCGGCAACTCGAACGAAACGAGGAGCCGCTCGCCCGTGAGCACCGGGTCGGCCGGCATCACGAGCGCGCCGCTCGGCGATAGGTCGGCGATACGATCGGCGACCAGCCG
Organism: Polyangiaceae bacterium; assembly: GCA_036503835.1. GTDB lineage: Bacteria > Myxococcota_A > Polyangia > Polyangiales > Polyangiaceae > PMG-095. Next base: position 13,851 of record DASXWF010000259.1, read on the forward strand.
AAAGTCGCGTTCCCGCACGACCTGGCAGCGGGCGCGGACGAGGCGGCGGGGGGTACGGTGGTGCGACACGGACGAGATGCGCGGCATGCTTGGCTCCTTGAACGCGATCGTCCCGCCCGCTCGCCGCGAGGGCCAAGTTCGCGCACGCACCGCCACCTACACGTCGCAGGCTCACGCACGGATCTCGCTCGGGAACCGAGCCCTCACTCAACTCGAGCACCCCCCGATCCGTTCAGCGTGATGTGAGCCTACGCTCCTTCTCCGCCCTCTCGATCCTGCTCGCCGCCGCGACTTTCTCGTTCGGTTCCGGCGCGGCGCCCGAAGCCCCCCCCCGCGACCCACAACGTCCCACACTCGTTACCGGCGCCGTGGAGCGCGTCGCGGACGGTGTCCGGGTCGGTTCGGACGGCGCCGAGTGGGTGCTGCCCGGAGGATCGAGGGTGACCGCGTCGCCCGGAGCCGAGCTCAGGGTGCTCGGGGTTCC
>DASXWF010000260.1:0-4015 GCA_036503835.1 Polyangiaceae bacterium
ACCGCGGTTCGCTCGGGATTAGGCTGAAATATCCGCTCAGGGGCGGCTTTTCGGTTCGAGCTCGAGCGTGCGCGCACGCCGGCGGGGTGGGCGCGCACACCCAGCCAGTGCCCGGCGGTTCGTCCCCGAACGGCGCCTACGCCCAGCGTGCTTCCAGCTCGAGAAAGTCGTCCTCGTCCTTGCCGCCCCCGAGCACGCGCATGCGCACGTGCTTCGCTCCCGCGATCTCGAGGAGCGACTCCGACGAGCCGATGATCTCTTGCCACAGGCACGCGTCCCAACCGAGGCAGCCCGCGGCGCGGGCGTGGGCAAAGCCGCGCCGCGACTCGAGCATCGTGAAGGTGCCGGTGTCGTAGTAGGTCGAAAACACGCGCTGCGACATGCCGAACAACATCTGCGGCGAGACGACGCGCGCGACGATTTGCTTGTGCACCCCGGCCATGTCGTGGCGGGCCGCGAGCCGCCCGATCTCGCGGGCGAGCTCGGGTCCTTCACCCGTGGCCCCGAGAAACGCCCGAAAGAGCGCCTTGTATTCTCCGATCGGGTACCAGCCAGCGGCCATGATCGTCTTGTAGCGAAACGCTTCCACGAGCTCGGCGGAGAGAAGTTGGTCAGCTCGGGTCCGCGCGGCCTCTCCGCGGAGCTCGCTGAAGCAGGTCTCGACGGTTCGAAAGGCCACGCCTTTCACCTTCGGTCCGGGCGGTGGTTGTGTGAACGCCGTCCTGGTGGTCATCGTCGCCGCAGCGGAAGCCCGGCTACAGAGTCCGCGGGCAGCGAGCTTGGCACGCGGGCAGCCCCCGTGCCGGCAGTGTTGCAGTTTGGGTCAGGTCATCGCGCCAGGTCCGAGGCCCGGCCGAAGCCAGCGGAATTGCCCGGTTTGCTCGAGTTGTGCCTAAACTTTCTCGCCGACGGGACGTGCGGAGCGCCGTCCATCGCATCCACGGGAACCGAGCAAAGGGGCAGCCATTGGCAATCATCGTCAGGACAAGAGCTCGAGCAGGGCACCTCTCGCAGGCGTTGGCTCTGCTTTTGGGCGTCATCGCAGCCGCGCCGCTGGGGTGCGTCTACGACGCGGACGATCCCTGTGGACCGAACCAAGAGATCTACGGCGACGGCCTGCGCTGCGTGTGCGTGGCCGGGGCCGCTCTGACGCCCACGGGCTGCGTGATGTGTGGAGCGAACGAGGTCGCCGGCGCCACGGCCTGCGAATGCGCGCCCGGCTACGGCCGTCCCGCGGATGGCGGGGCCTGCGAGGAGATCCCGTCGAGCGGGCAAGGAGCGGATTGCGACGATGCGACGCCCTGCTTGGACCCGCTCGCGAGCCACTGCGAGATGGATGATGCCGGGACCGGCTACTGCACCACGACGGATTGCACGGAGACGCCTTGTACCGGCGGCTACGCCTGCGACGAGTCCGCATCGCCCACGGTCTGCCTCCGCCCGCCGCTCGGCCAGAGCATGAGTTGTACCTCGGATGCCGACTGCGCGGGGACCGAGGCGACATTCTGCGACCTGGTCGAATCAGACTCGTGTCTCGTCGAGGGCTGTTCCATCAGCCCCGACGACTGCTTCATCGGTTGGTCGTGCTGTGATCTGACGAGTCTCGGTCTTGCGAAGACCATCTGTGTGCCTGACGGGAGTTGCCCAACGTGAAAGCGCCCATGAGGACCCACGCTCGCCGGACGCCGTGCTTTGCCCTCTCGGGCGCGTTGCTCCTCGCGCTCCCGCCCCTGGCGGCCGCGCAGGAAGCACCCGCGTCGCCAGCGATCCCACCCGCGCCGGATACGGCTCCCGCAGCTCCAACGAACCCAAATCCGCCCGCGTCGCCCGCGGCGCCGGCGGCGCCTGCGGCGCCCGCAGCCGTGACGGCCGCGCCCGCCGACGCTGCACCTCCCGCGAAAGCCCCAGCCGACGGTGTGGCCAACACGACCGAAGGCGCTGACGCAACTGCCGATGCTGCCGCCGCCGCCGCCGCCGCCGAGGTCGAGCTCGCCGCCTCGGCGGAAGTCGAGGAGTACAAGCTCAACCTCTACGGTTTCGCCGATTTCATGTACAGCCGGTCGCTCACGAAATCGTCGCTGGAGGACCGGCCGGCGTCATTCGCGGTCGGCAACCTGAACCTCTACATGGGGTCGGAGCTCGGCGACAACTGGCGCTGGCTGAGTGAAGTGCGCTTCATGTACCTGCCCAATGGTTCCATCCCCTACGGAACCGCGGTCAGCCCCAACCCCGGTCCGCGCCTCGACACGACCGTCGACGACTACGCCGATCTCGGGAGCTCGATCCGCTGGGGCGGCATCAGCATCGAGCGCGCCTACCTCGAGCACACGTTCCTCTCCTGGTTCACGATCCGCGCCGGGCAGTTCCTCACGCCCTACGGTATCTGGAACGTGGACCACGGCTCACCCGTGATCCTCGGGGCGCGGCGGCCGTACATCATCGGGCAAGCACTCTTTCCCGCACGCCAGACCGGCATCGAATTGTACGGCAGCGGGCTCGTCGGCCCTGTGGAGCTCGGCTATCACCTCACGGTCTCCAACGGACGAGGCCCGGTCGATTCCTACCAGGACCTGGACAAGAACAAGGCGCTGGGTGGCCGCGCCTGGTTGCGTCACCACTCGGATGAGGTCGGCACGGTGACGCTCGGGGGGTCCGGCTACCGCGGGAGGTACACCAACTCGGACCCTGCGGCGTCGTTCTCCAGCGAGGGCACGCTGCAACTGTCGGAGACGCTGACGGAGCAATACGAGGAGCTGGCGTTGGCCGCGGACCTGAAGTGGGAGCGAAAGGGGCTGATGGTGCAAAGCGAGGCGGTGCTGAGCGATCGAGCTTACACCGACAGCGTGAGGCCACCGGCATTGCCGCAGCCCGGCCCGCCGGGGCAGATCGCCGACCACCGCCGGGCAGGGTTCTACGTCCTCGCCGGCTATCGCTTCGACTTCCTCGGCATCATGCCGTGGGCGGGAATCGACTACTTCTCGTTCGGCAAGAAAGACGTCTACCCGACGGTCGCGGCGTTCCCGATGGGCGTCACCCTGCGACCGACGGCTCGCGTCACGCTCAAAGCTCAGTACACGCACGTCACGTTCCCCGGCGAGCCGACGCTCGGCGGTCCGGCCAAGCCCTTGAACCTCTTGGACCTCCAAGCCGCCTGGAGCTTCTGATCATGCCGACACGACGAACTCTGTTGTTCGCATGGCCGGCGGCCATCGCCGGACTCTCGCTGGGCGGAATGACTCTGGTCGTGAACGCCGCCGAGCCCACTCGCCTGCTCGTGGTGGTCGCCAAGTCGAGCCCAATCAACGAGCTCTCCCTCGCGGAGCTCAGACGCATGTACCTCGGTGAGCCGGTCGACTCGGGCGGGCAGCGACTGATCCCGCTCAACCGCGGGCCTTCCGTGAAGGAGCGCATCGCCTTCGACAAGTTGGTGCTCGGCATGTCGCAAGACGAGGTGGCGCGCTATTGGGTCGATCGCAGGATCCGCGGCCAGTCCGGGGCGCCCAAGGCCATCGACCCGGTGGACGTGCATCGGCGTGTCGTGGCCAAGCTGGCCGGCGCGATCGGGTATGTCCGCAGCAACGAGCTGGGGGACGAGGTCAAAGCGCTGCGCATCAGCGGCAAAGGGCCCCACGATCACGGCTACCCGCTGGAGTTTTAGCCGAAAGTCCTCGAACAGCGTAGCGTGCGCCCGTTGCAAAAGCCGAGAGAGCTCATCGGGTTGGCGCTCGCGTGCGCTGCATGCGGGCCGCAGGCCGTAACGTCGTCCGCCTCTGCGCCGGACCGCGCTTCGGTGGTTTCGTCGACCGCGTTCCGCTTGCGCGTTTGTTCGGAGGAGCCGGTCAAGCTGCAGGGGCCGCCGGGGGTCGCGCAGTCTCGCGGATGCGTGGCGACGTTCACCCAGCAGATCGGGTCGACCGCCCGCCGGCGCCGGTACCTCGTCTACGCGCCGGCGCACCTCCCCGAACGCCCCGTACCCCTCGTGCTGTCTTTCCCCGGGTATTCGGTGAGCGCAGAG
>DASXWF010000261.1:0-2441 GCA_036503835.1 Polyangiaceae bacterium
CGATCAGCGGGTGCTCGGTGCGCGGGAGTTACCGCTGGCAGCGCACGACGCTCGCTTCGGAAGGCATCGAAATCCGCAATGAAGACGAGCTCTTCACGAAGCTACCGCTCGGTGCGTTCGCCCTCGAGGGGGAGCTCGCCCGCACGGGACGGCTCGCCGTGCGCACCATGGTTTCGGGGCAGTACATGCTCGAAGGTTCGTCGGCGGGGGATGTCCCGGACTACGGCGAGTGCGCGCGTGCCACGCACCTGCTCACCGCGATCTCGATCGGCAGCTTCAAGCTGCACTCGGGCGGCACGCTCGAGGCGGGCGGGTCGGTCGGGGTCGGACCCTACGCGGGTGGAGCGCGAACCGCGAGCTCCGAAACTCTACTGCGCGAGGCCGGCGACTTCGAGAGCTGCAAGCTCTCGACCGAAGACACACCCCACCTGGATTGCAGCTCGCCCGTTCAAGCCTTCCTGGTCCCTCTCCCGCGCTTCGCCAAGGAGCGAGGCGAGGGCACGCTGCGTGTCTCGTTCACCGCCGGGACCTCGAAGGACGCTTGGGAGCTGCGCAAAGATCAGCGCTTCGTGTGCCGCACGCCTTGCTCGCGCTGGGTGAGCCAGGACGAGCGCTACGAGCTTCGCCTCGAAAATGGGACGGAGCTCCAGACGCTGGAAGTCCCGGAGTTGCACGCCCTGGGGAGCTCCGGCGAGCTCAGCGTGCGCGCATTTCCGCGCAACCAGGGCAAGCAGGTGGGAGGAATCGTGGCGGCAGGGGTGGGAGGCGGCTTCGCGTTCATGGGCGGGTTTCTCGCGCTGGCCGGGGCCCTCGCCGACCGAGACGGGCTCCTCGTCGCGGGCGCCGTCACGGCCGGGATCGGCCTGGTCGCCATCGGTCCCGGCGTCTACCTGATCGCCACCAGCGGTTCGAAAACGGAGATCCGCGACCGGCAGGGCCGACTCCTCGAAGCGCGTTCGCCGGCGGCGCCGGAGCTCCTGCTCAGCGGAGCGTTCTGAGAGCGCTCGTTCAGTCGTTCTCCGCGTCGTCACGCGGAATTCCGTAGCGTTCGAGCCAGCGGTACACCTGGCGGCGCTCTTTGCCGTAGTGCTTGGCCGTGGCGCGCACGCTCTTGCCGCAGGCCTGGTACACGGCGAGCAGCTCCTCGCGTGGAGGCGCGGGCTGCGGTGCCGCGCGGGCGGGCTCGCTCTCGGACGTCGGGCGCGGCGGCGGATCCGAGCGTTCGGCGGGCGGCGGCGGCTCGGTGCCCGCCTTCGTGCCGAGCTCGGGCATGCACTCGCCGAGCACGCGCACACCGACGGGAGCTCCCCCGGGCGTGAGCCCCGCCAGACGATGCACGAGCCGGTCCAGGCCGCGCAGGTTGTCCGCCCAGCGATGCAGCAGCACGCGCTCGGCCGCGTCGGGGGCGAGCTGCAACTCCGTCGCGATTCCGCGCTCGCGCGCGTGAACGGACCAGAGCAGCGCGAGCCACGAGAGCAAGTCCTGGCGTCGTTCGTACAGCGCGGGCAGCCGGATCTCGTAAAAAGAGAGCCGCGCGTAGAGATCGCGCCGGAAGCGATCGGCCTCGACGAGCAAGGGCAAGTCGCGGTTGGTCGCGGCGACGACGCGCACGTCGACGCGCTCGGTGCTGACGCTGCCGACGCGGCGGAGCTCGCCTTCCTGGAGCACGCGCAGGAGCTTCGGCTGGAGATCGAGGGGAAGCTCGCCGATTTCGTCGAGAAACAGGGTGCCGCCGTGCGCGGCAGTGAAAAGGCCGGCCTTCGCGGCGGTGGCGCCGGTGAACGCGCCGCGCTCGTAGCCGAAGAGTTGGCTCTCGATGAGCTGCGGCGAGAGCTCGGCGCAATTCAGCGTGACGTACGCGCCCGCGCGCCCGCTCAGGCGATGCACCTCGCGCGCCAGGCGCTCCTTGCCGGTTCCCGTCTCACCGATGATCAGGACGGGCGCGGAATCCGGCGCGGCGCGCTCGATTTCGGCGCGCGCGCGGGCGAGCTGCGGGCTCGTACCGGGTAAGACGGGATCGTCCTCGAAGCGGCGTTCGGCCACGACGTCGAGGACCAGGTGCACGTCGCCGAGGCGCACGAGCGTCTGCGGCAAGAGCGGCTGCGGCAGCTCGGAGCGCTTGCCGTTCAGCTTGGTGCCGTTGCGGCTCCCGAGATCCTCGAGGCAGAGCACGCCGCCGAGCCCGATGCGCACCTTGGCGTGCTGTCGCGAAATCGTCGGGTGAGGTATGCAGGCCGTGTTCTCTTCGGGAACCCTGCCGAAGACGAGGTCCGCGCGCAGCGGGAAGCGCGCCCCGGCCACCTCGGGGGGGTGCACCACGACGAACTCTTGCTCGGGGCCCGTCGCGACCGACGCCGGCGCGTTCGGATGGGTGGACTGGAACCAAGGACCCTCGAGCGGCATGCCCGAAGCGACCCTACACCGCAGACCGCTCTGCTCGA
>DASXWF010000262.1:0-7235 GCA_036503835.1 Polyangiaceae bacterium
CCGGTGGGCGCGCACACCTGCGAATCCGTCGACCCCGCATGCCCCGGTTCGCTCGCAAGGCGTCCGCCTGCCGACGGCGGCGGCGGCGCCTGCGACGGTTCCGACTGCACCGCGGAGGTCGTGATCGTCGAATACTTCGGATGCTCGTGCAGGGATTCGGGGTGGACGTGCGTGCCAGCGAGCCTCGGAGGCGGGCGCTGAGCTCGAGCGCACTGCTGCGCCCGTGCAAGGTGGCGTCGAAGTCGCCAAGCGACACGGCATTTCGACCACTCGCGAGAGTGTCGCACCACGGCGCTCTTGCCACGTGTGGCTCTCGCGAGACCTCGCCGCGAGACGCCGTTCAGTTGGCTCCCACGTCGCGGCTCGTGTCCGGCTCGAACTGAACGTCTCTCCCGACGCTCGGCGCGGGCGCAGCGAGCACGGCACATGCGTTGCCTTCGTGAAGGCATGGTTCCAGCCGTCTTGTTGGGTGACCTGAACATGCTTCGCTGCTTCGCCCGCAGCAAAATTCCCACGATCGTGGCGAACTCCGACCCCCGACAGCCGGCGCTGCACTCACGCCACGCCGGCGCCCGCAAAGTGATCGCGCCCTTCGACGACACCGAACGCGTGCTCTCGGACCTGGAGGCGATCGCCCGTCCCTACGCGGCGCGGCCCACGCTGTTCTACGGCAACGACCGGCAACTTTTGACGGTGTCGCGGCATCGTGAGCGACTCCAGCGATCGTATCGGCTCCGGTTACCGCCGCCCGAGCTGGTCGAGAAGCTCGTCGACAAGAGCCGCTTCGGCGCGCTTTCTCGAGAGCTGGGGCTGCCCGTCCCGCCCACGCTCAGCTCGAGCGAGTTCGAGACCGCGGAAGACGTCATGGACGGGATAGCGGGTCCCTGGCTCGTGAAACCGAACGTGCACGAGTCCTGGACGGAGCTGCGAGCCGAGGAGGGGCGCGGACCGACCAAGGCGTTGCGGGCTTCGACGGCCGTGGAGCTCCGCCGACTCCTGACCGGAGTGCGACGCCACACCAACGACTTCGTGGTTCAAGCCTTCGTGGCGGGCAGCGAAGCGCAGGTCTACGGCTATCACGCGTACCTCGACGCGAACAGAAACACGCTCGGGCATTTCGTAGGGCGGAAAATCCGCACCTACCCGCGCGAGGCAGGCGCCAGCACTTACGTGGAGCTCGTGGAGGAGCCGGCCGTGACGAGACTCGGCGCCGAAATCGTGCAGAAGCTCGGCATCGTCGGTCCGGTCAAGGTCGACTTCAAGCGCGATGCGCGGAGCGGCACGTTTCATCTCCTGGAGCTCAACGCTCGCTACAATCTCTGGCACTATCTGGGTGGGGTGTGCGGCGTCAATCTGCCGCTGATTGCGCACGCCGAGCTCACCGGCCAAGATCCCCCGCCGGCCCGCACCCACCGGACGGACGTGCGCTGGCTGTCCTTCGCCGACGACCTTCGTTCGTTCCTGCGCAGCTACCTGCCGAGCGGCGAGGTCGGAGTCGCCGCCTGGCTCGCATCCTTGCGCGGACCGAAGATCTACGACGTTTTCGCCTGGAACGACCCGCTGCCCTTCTGCGTGGGCCTGCTGAATCATACGCGCGCGCTGCGCCACCGCCTGCGGGGAGCACGATGAGGATCGGGCTTCTCTCCGACGTGCACGCGAATCTCGAGGCGCTCAGCGCAGTGCTGCGCGAGCTCGAGCGCTCGCGAGTGGATCAGGTGGTCTGCCTCGGCGACGTGGTGGGTTATCACGCGAATCCGAACGAGTGCGTCGAGCTGCTCGCGCGTTCGGGCGCGCTGACACTCGCCGGCAATCACGATCGCGCCGCCGTGGGCGGGCTCGATCCCGAGTACTTCGGCGCGGTCGCCAAGCGCGCGCTGTTCTGGACACGTCGGGCGCTGTCCCCCGAACACGCGCGGCGGCTCGCCGAGCTTCGCGTTTTCGGGTGGCTGGATCGGCGCACGTGCCTGGTTCACGCCGCGTTGCACCCGGTTCCGAACGATCGGTATCACCTCAGCACGAGCACGCGCGTCGCGGCGAGCTTCGCCAAGCTCCATTCGGGGGAGATCCCCGCACGCCTGTGCTTCTTCGGGCATACGCATCGACCGTGCGTTCAGGCCTCCGACGGCCGTCACGTCCGGGAGATCGCGATCGGACCGTCACCCGTGCCCCTCGACCTCGACTCCGGCTATTATCTCGTGAACCCCGGCAGCGTCGGCCAGCCGCGGACCGGCGACGCTCGCGCGGCGTTCGCCGTCTTCGACGACGCGGCCGGCACGCTCGAGTTCAAGAGCGCGAGCTACGACCACGAGCTCTGCCTCCGAAAAGCAGAGGCCGCGGGGCTCTTGGCGCCCGTGCGTCCCGGGTGGGAGCGCCTACTCCGAGTCTTCGGGTCCAGAAAGGCGGAGTGAGCCCGTGTCCAGACGCCAGCGCTTCGCCGATCTGCTCCATCGCTCGGGAGCGTTGCACGCGGTGCTCGCGGCGCGCGCGCGGCGCTCCCCTTCGTGGCTGGGCGTTCTCACCTTCCACCGATTTCCGAGCGACGGTCCGGAGCTCTTCGACGACGGCGTGGTCGACACCACGGACGAGGATTTCGACGCGCAGATCGCGCACCTCAAGCGCTACTTCACGATCCTGGGCAGCGCCGAGCTCTGCGAGCTCATGGCGGGAGCGACGCCGCCGCCGAACCCGGCGGCCATCACCTTCGACGACGGATACCTCGATTGCCATGCCCGCGCGCTGCCGATCCTCGAACGCCACGGCTGCAAGGCGGTGTTCTTCGTCGCGACAGAGGTCATCAGCGAGCGCCGGGTGTTCTGGTGGGATCGAGCCGCCTACCTCGTGAAACTCTCGCAGCGGGACACGCTGAAGCTACGGTACCCGGTCGAGCTCGAGGTGCCGCTCGTCGCCGATCGCTCCCGGACCATCCAGGAGCTCTTGCGCTTCGTCAAACGCCGGCAGCTCGCCGCGCGCTTCGACCTGGAGCGATTCCTCGAGGAGCTCGCCGTCGCCGCCGGCGTCCGCTGGACGCGCGAGGAGGAGCTCGCCTTCGCCGACCGGCTGATCATGACCTGGGACCAGGTGCGGGCTCTGCAGCGGGCGGGCATGGACATCGAGTCTCACGGCAAGAACCACCGCACGCTCCAGACGCTGTCGCGGGCCGAGCTCGAGGAGGAGCTCCTGGGTTCGCGCCTGGATCTCGCGCGAGAGCTCGGCGAACCGCCGCGCCTGATCGCATACCCCGGGGGCAACCCGCTCGCGTACTCGTCGCCGGCTCGAACCGCCATGGAGAAAGCCGGCTACTCGCTCGGCTTCAGCAACCACACCGGACCCATGGCCCTGCGCGGCGAGCTCGACGTCTACGACGTGCGCCGCCACGCCATCAGCCGCGACCACTTGCCGCCGTTGCTCTTGACCGTTCTCGCGCTGCCGCGCCTCGCCCACAGGCACGCATGGGACTGACCTCCACCGTGATCGAGAGTTGGACGGCGCTTTCTCCGCACGAATCGGAGTGGCAAAAGCTCCTGACGCGCTCGGCACTCAACGAGCCCGTCATGACGCCGTTCTGGTTGAACGCATGGTGGCGCGTGTTCGGCGCCGAAGGTGGTCGCAAGCTGCGCATGCTGCTCGTCTTCGAGGATCGTCGCCTGATCGGCGTCGTACCTCTGCTCACCCGGCGCCACTGGTACTTGCCGGGCTTGCCGTTTCGGCGCATCGAGCTCCTGGGCAGCGGGGAGGAGGAAGCCGACGAGATCTGCTCGGAGTACCTCGGCGTGATCGCGGAGCGCGGGCGCGAGCCGGTGGTGATCGCCGAGCTCACGCGGGCGCTCGCGACGGGAGCGCTGGGGGAATGGGACGAGGCGGTGTTCGCGGCGATGCACGCGGAGAGCCCCCTCACCGGCCTGCTCGTGGAAGGGCTCGAGCGTGCTCATTTCGACACTCGCTCGACGACGACCGCCGAGTGCCCGTTCATCGCGCTGCCCGAGAGCTGGGACGAGTACCTCCGGCGGCTCTCCTCGAGCTCGCGTAGCTTCGTCAAGCGAACGCTCGCCGCGTTCCAGGACTGGGCGGGGGGCGAGGACGCCTACTTCGAGGTGCGAAGTCCCCTGGAGCTCGCGCGCGGAACCGCCGTGCTCCGCGCGCTGCACGGCGAGCGCTGGTCGGAAGCGAGCACCGGCGGTGTCTTCGGCTCGCCTCGATTTCGAGCGTTTCACTGGGAAATCATGCTGCCGTTGCTGGCGAGCGGCGCGCTCGAGCTCTCCTGGCTGGCCGTGCGCGGGGAGCCGATCGCGGCGCTCTACAACTTCAGCTGGAACGGCAAGGTGTACTTCTACCAGAGCGGCCGCAAGCTCGACGTTCCGAGCCGCGTTCGGCCCGGCATCGTGGCTCATCTCCACGCGATCCGGCGCGCCATCGAAAGAGGTCGCCGCGAGTACGACTTTTTGGGCGGCGCGTCACGCTACAAGCTCGCGCTGGCGACCGACAGACGGTCGCTCGTGACGGTCCGCGCCGTTCATCCGTCACTGCTGGAGCTCGCTCGGGAGCGGGCCGAACACAGCTTGGCTCTCGTGCGCAGCCTGCGCCCGGCGACGCGCTGACACATTTCCCGAGGAAAGAGCGTCCCGCCGGTCACTTCCCGGGCCACGGCGGGCGGAAGTGGAGCAGAATGGCGCGCGGCGCCGACGCGCGCCTTGGAGGAATCGGTGAACGGAAATCAAGACAACGCCAGGGAGACGATCCGAAGGGGCGCGGCGATCCTCGGCATCGAGTTCGGCTCGACCCGCATCAAGGCTTCGCTGATCGCGCCGGATACCACCCCGCTCGCCGCGGGCTCTCACGCCTGGGAAAACCGGTTCAAGGACGGCGTCTGGACGTACGATCTCGAGGAGGTCCGGCTCGGCCTCGCCGCTTGTTACGGCTCGCTCGCGGCGGACGTGCGCAGCCGTTACGCCCTCGAGCTCACGAGCGTCGCGGCCATGGGCATCAGCGGGATGATGCACGGGTACCTGGCGCTCGACGCCGCCGGCAAGCTGCTCGTCCCCTTTCGCACCTGGCGCAACAACATCACCGGCAAGGCGTGCGCGGAGCTGACCCCGCTGCTCGATTTCGCGGTACCGGAGCGCTGGAGCATCGCTCACCTCTACCAGTCGATCCTCGAAGGGCAGCCGCACGTGCCGCAGATCGCGCACCTCACCACGCTCGCCGGCTACGTTCACGCCGAGCTCACCGGCGAGCGCGCGCTGGGCGTGGGCGAAGCTTCCGGCATGTTCCCGATCGATCCGCGCACCGGCGATTGGGACGCGGCGCGGATGGCGAAGTTCGACGAGCTGATCGCGCCGCGCAAGCTCGGCTGGAAGCTCCGCGACATCCTGCCGAGGGTCCTCGGCGCCGGTCGACCTGCCGGTTCGCTCAGCGCCGCGGGCGCGAAGCTCGTCGATCCGACGGGCCAGCTCGCACCGAAGGTTCCACTGTGCCCGCCCGAGGGCGACGCCGGCACGGGCATGGTCGCCACCAATGCGGTTCGCCCGCGCTCGGGGAACGTCTCGGCGGGGACGTCGGTGTTCGCGATGATCGTGCTCGAGAAGAGCCTGTCGCAGGTCCATGAAGAAATCGACATCGTGATGACGCCCGACGGGAAACCGGTCGCCATGGCCCACTCCAACAACGGCTCCTCCGATCTCGACGCCTGGATCGCCCTGTTCGGCCAGGCCGCGAAGGCGCTCGGCGCCGCAACGTCGGCCGACGAGCTCTACGCGAAGCTCCTACCGCTTGCGCTCGCGGGCGACCCGGACGCGGGCGGGCTGCTTTCCATCAACTACGTTTCGGGCGAACACGTGACGGGGTTCACCGAAGGCCGGCCGCTGTTCGCGCGGAATCAGGACGGCAGGTTCACGCTCGAGAATTTCCTACGCGCGCTCTACTACGCGTCGCTCTGCGCGATGCGGGAAGGCATGAACATCCTCACGGAAAAGGAAGGGGTGGTCATCGAAGAGATCCGCGGCCACGGCGGCTTCTTCAAGGGCGGCGACACGGGCCAGCGCATGCTGGCCGCGGCGCTCGACGTTCCGGTCAGCATCCCCGCGACGGCCGGAGAGGGCGGCGCCTGGGGCGTGGCGGTGCTCGCCGCTTACCTGCTGCGCGCCGATCCCGAGCAGTCGCTCCCCGACTACCTGGATCTTCGAATCTCCCGCAGCATCGGCAAGCCGGTGAAGCCCGATCCGCGAGACGTGCAGGGCTTCGTCGAATTTTTCGCGCGCCACAGGCGGGGCCTCGCCATCGAGCGCGAGGCCGTGAAGTCGCTCGCCTGAGATTGCCGCGCTCGCCGGGGATCCACGCTCGATTCGCGCCGGATCGACGTCGCTCCGGCCACGTCGGGCGCGCTGAATTTGGCCCGCCGCAGCGCAGGCTGATAGCCCCGTTCGACACGGCGGCCCGTTCCATCGGGTTTCCCTACGAGCGACTCGCTCGCTCGACGTGGAGGTGCTTCATGAAGCGTGTTGATTCACGGGGCTCGAGATCCGCGCGGCGTCGCTCGCTCTGGACTCTCGCGAGCGCTTGCGCGCTGTCGTGCGCGGCGCTGTCACCCCCGGCGCGCGCCTCGGACCCGGCCGTGGTCGTCGGCGAGGTCAGCGCGGCACCGAAAGCGCGGGCGCTGCTGCCCGAGCTGCGGCGGGCGCTGGTCGCGGAGGTCGAACGCGCGCCCGTCGTACGAACGCGTGAGCGCTTCGTGTTGAGCGCGTCGCTCGTTCAGCTCGAGACGGAGCAAGGCGCCGCGGCGGTGCGCGCCACCGCGGTGGTTTCGCTCGTGCTTCGACACGCGCGAGAGCAGCGCCTCCGCGCGATCCTGAGCGGCCGCGCGACGGCCGAAGAATCGGGCTCGGACCTCGAGTCCGCGCGAGAATCGGCGCTGCACGCCGCCGTCGAAAGCGCCGTCCGCCGCTTGCCGGAAGCGCTGCGTTAGTACGGCGCTCCGGATGTTTCGCAGGGGCTCGAGGTCCGACGTGCCTCGCCGCTACGGGCAGGCGAACGGTACGGTGCTCGGGACGGCGTCGGACGTGGTCGTCAGCACGGCGCGGTGCTCTGCGTCCGCCATGGAAGCGAACAGGGCGTCGAGGCGGAACACGTAGTTCGGATGAATCGAGGGATCGTGCGGAGGCACCTCGATCTCGTGCTCGGTCAGCGCGTAGATCGTGAAGGCGTAGTTGTCGGTGACGGGCGCTACCGGCGGGAGCCCGCAG
>DASXWF010000263.1:0-5738 GCA_036503835.1 Polyangiaceae bacterium
AGAAGGTTATCGCGGGGTACCCGCAGCAGGGAGGATCGGACATGGCACAAGCGGCATTCGATTTGGCTTCGAGCTCAGAGCTTCGGAGAAGGTGCGGGCCGAATCCGAGCTGGCGAAGGTCTTCCGGGCTGCTCTGTTCGAGCTCACGCCGGCACGGGTCGAGCGTCGGACGTAGCTCGGCCTTGATGCACTCGTCGCCGTAGGGACGGATTGTTCTCCTCACGAAGCTACCCGCTCTCCGTTCCGGGACAACACTCGCTCGGGAGCAGCTGGCTGCACGACGCGTTTCCACGCACCGTCCAGACGCGGCGAACGCAGCGGCCGCAGCTCGAGATCGCAAGGCCGAGCTCGCCGCCCTCCACGGAGCTTTCGTTCGACTCGCCATCGCAGCAGGCACGCTCGAGGCATTCTCGACATTCGCACAATCGAGACTCCGCGATGCTCTGGCCCGGTCGATAGAGCGGGCGCGCCGACTTCGGGGAAGGCTCCGGGAGCGCGGCCTCACAACCGAAGAGGAGCAGGGCTAAAAGGATGCTGCGCACTCTTGGTTCGACCGCGAAATGCCGCGGTCATTGGGTTGCCTTGCTCGGCCTACTCGACGTGCGTGTCATACTTCCGGCATGGTGCGGCGTGGATGGGTACCCGTGGTGCTGACGTTGGTGCTGGGCTGCGGCGACGAGTCAGCTCCGACGGATCTCGAGAAGTATCTGGGCGATTGGGAGATCGACGGCGGCGACTACGACCAGGACTGCGGTGCCGGCGTTCAGACCCTGTCCTTCACCAGAGAGCATCAGCTGCGCGTCGTCGAGGGCGCGAGCTCGCACCTCTTGCTCCAGTATTTCGGGACCGAGATTTCCGCTGACCCGCCGGTCTGTGAGTTTTCGTTCTCGGCTTCGAACTCCTCCGTGACGCTCCAGGTGGAGCAAGCGTGCGTGCACGACGGCGCGACCGAGACGTGGCACAAGAGCTTCGCCCGGGTTTCCGACCTCAGCGGCAATTTCGTATTCGAGACGCACCTCACCGACACGAACGGCTGCGTGGTCACATCACGTCCACGCTACCGGCCCATCGATTAGCCGCGCGAACGAAAAAGAAAACGCCCGAAGGCCGCGTGCGCGAACCGACACAAACCGCGAAGGTGCGACACGCTCGTACTTTTCGACCGGGGGTGATGGCGGGAGCGTTGGTCGGATGTAAGAGCGTCTGCTACGTTCGATAGTTCTTGGTCGAGAGCGTTCCCTCCCCGCTTGCTTTGCACTAGAGAAGCTCCGGCTTCGGAAAGGTTCGCGATGCAAGTCCTCCACGCTCTGCCTTCGAGATCGCGACGCATCGGCAGCGGGCGCGCGGCTTTCGTCGCGGTGTTTCTGGCCCTCGGGTGCTCGGGAAATATCGAGGTGCCCGACGAGGTGACGCTGCACGGCAGCGGCGGGGCACGGGGCGGTCGGGGCGGCTCGAGCAACGTGGGCGGGACCGGCAGCATCTCCAGCAGCGGCAGCGGCGGCGGAACCAGCTCCGAATGCGCGGCGCCCAGCCCCGGGACGGCACCGCTCCGGCGCCTGAGCAATGCGGAGTACCGCAACACCGTCAGCGATCTTTTCCAGGAGATTCCTGATTTTGCGAGCGTCGTTGCCGCTGCGACGAGCGAGTTTCCGACGGAGCCGGAATCGCTCGGGTTCCACAACAGCGCGCAGTTTCTGACGGTGCAGTCGCTCGTCGCGCAACAGTACATGGCCGCGGCCGAGGTCATCGCCGAGCAGGCGGCGCAGGCGTCCGGCGTCGTTTCCTGCACGCCCGACGAGGGCGAGGAGATGACCTGCGCACGCTCGTTCATCCAGGAGTTCGGCGAGCGCGCCTACCGGCGCCCGCTCACGGCGGAAGAAACCACGCGCTACGAAACGCAGTTCCAGAACGCGCTCGACGAGTACGATTTCGAGACCGGCGTCGAGTGGACGATCTTCGGTATGTTGCAGGCGCCGGCGTTCCTCTACCGCGTGGAGCGCGGGCTGCCGAGCAGCGCGGCGGCGACGCGTCCCACGCCGCACGAAACGGCGTCGCGGCTGTCGTACCTGTTCTGGCAATCGCAACCCGACGCGGCGCTGCGCGAGGCCGCGGCGAACGGAGAGCTCGATTCCCCCGCTCAGATCGCGGAGCGAGCGCGAGGGATGCTCGCCGATCCGCGCTCGCAACGCCTGTTCCGCTACTTCGCGGAGTGGCTGGATCTCGATCGCCTCGCGGATTTCTCCCGCGATCCCGAGGTATTTCCGGACGTTCCTGACGACCTGGCGGAGCTCTACAACGAGGAAACGAAGAGCTTCGTGATGTCGCTGCTCGGGCGTCCCGACGGCGGCTTCGTCGAGCTCCTGACCGCTCCATACACCTACGCGAACGGCACGCTCGCCGACTTCTACGGCCTCGACGGCCCGAGCGGAACGAGCTTCGTGCGCGTGGACGACTCGCGGCGCTCCGGCATCCTGACCCAGGCGATGCTCGCCGCGCAGGACAAGCCTTACCGCACCTCCATCGTGCGGCGCGGGCTCAAGGTGCGCACCGGGCTCCTGTGCCAGACCGTGAACGCACCGCCGAACGACGTGCAGCTCAACCTGGACAGCATCGCGCCCGGCCTCTCGCAACGCGATCGGCTCGCGCAGCACCGCGAGAACCCGAGCTGCGCGGGCTGCCACGCGCTGCTCGATCCGATCGGCGTGGTGTTCGAGAGTTTCGACGCGGTCGGCCGCTACCGCACCCGCGACGAGGACGATCAGACGATCGACACGAGCGCGGAGATCGGCGACACGCTGGACGCGAACGGCGAGGTTCGCGACGTGCGGGAGCTCGGAGCGCTGCTCGCCGGGAGCAGCGAGGTGCGCGACTGCTACGTGACGCAGACGTTCCGCTACTTCTTCGGTCGCGACGTCGAGCCCGCCGACGCCTGCTCGCTCGCGGCGCTGAAGAGCCGCTTCGCCGAGCGGAATCTGAGCCTCTCGGAGCTGCTCGTCGAGCTGACCCAGACCGACACGTTCCTGTATCGACCCACGCTGGAGGTTTCGCCATGAAGCGCCTCTCCCGCCGAACCCTGCTGCGCGGCGCGTCCGGAATCGGGCTCGCGCTGCCGTTCCTGGACGTGATGCGGCCGAGCTCGCTGCGCGCGCAGAGCGCGACGGCGCCGCGGCGCATCCTGTTCTGCTTTCAAGCGAACGGCGATCAGCCGAGCGCCCGCTTCGCCTCGACCGGCGAGACGAGCTTCGAGCTCGGGGAGTTTCTGGCCCCGCTCGAGCCGTACCGTTCGGATCTCGTGTTCGTCAACAACCTGAACCGGCGCTTCTACGAGCTGCCCGAGAACCAGCGCGCCGACAATCACGAGCAGGGCGGCAGCTCGCTCGCGCCGTGGACGAGCGGTCAGGGTTCGTTTCCGATCGGCGGCTCCGACGGCGAGACCATCGGCTACGTGGAGGGTCCCTCGGCCGACTACGCGATCGGCGAGCGCGTGCTCGCGGACGATCCGAGCGTCGCCTACCGGCACCTCGTGTACCGCGTGGGCGATCGCGGCAACGACATCTGGAATTTGCACGCGCATGCCGGCCCGGAGGGCGAGCAGAACCCGATCCCGCCCGAGACCGATCCGTACGCGGCTTACGCGCGCATCTTCGATTTCGGCGAGGAGGGCGGCGCCGCCGAGGCGGCGCTGATGAAGCGCCTCGCCAAGCGGCAATCCGCGCTCGACCTCGTTCAGGACGAGCTCACCTCGCTGCGCGGCCGCGTCTCGATCGACGATCAGCGAAAGATCGATCAGCACGCCGAAGCGCTCCGCGACATCGAGCGCACGCTTTCGGATCCGACGGGCGCCACCGCCGGCTGCATGGGCCTCGACCTCGGCGAGGAGCTCGACCCGTACCAGCACGACAATCACGTGCAGATGGGCGAGCTCTTCTTCAAGATCACGACGCTCTCGTTCGCCTGCGATCTCACGCGCTCGGTGAACTTCAACTGGAGCGGCAACACCAGCAACCGCGTCTACCGAAACCTCGACCTCGACGTCGGACACCACGACATCTCGCACCTTTCCGACGACGCGGCGTTCGCAGACGTGCGCAGGATCCACGAACACCTCTGGACCCAGAACACCAAGCTCTACGAGCTCTTGAAGGCGACCCCGGACGGCGACGGCACGCTCTGGGATCACACGCTCGTCGTGCACTGGAACGAGCTCGGCCAGGGCGACGCGCACTCGATCGACGACGCGCTCGTGGTCCTGGCCGGCGGCGCCCACCAGTACTTCCGCCGCGGGCGCCTGCTCGATTTCGACAACGACACGAGCTTCAGCGACATGCTGGTGACGTGCTTCCACTACATGGGGTTCGACGACGTGACGGAGTTCGGCGACGAGCGGCTCCGGCTCAAGGGCTCGCTCGCGGACGTGACGGCGTAAATTGCCCCGTTTCGACGCCCGCTCGCGGCGCGCGGGACGGCGACCGAACGAGACTTTCGAAGTAGACTCGACGGCCGTCGCATGACGGCGCGCGCCGCGTTCAACGTGAAGGGTCTGGTTTATCGGGGTACGCAGGAGTTCTACGCGCGCCGGCTGACGGGCGGACTCGAGTCGCTGCGCCGCCAGCTCGTGGACGAGGCGATCGTGCGCTTCTGGGAGCAGAATTTTTCGCCCGGCGGCTGGTACGACCTGTTTCCGCTGATGGCCATCAACCAGGCCGCCGCGCGCGTGGCCGGCCTCCCGTACACCGAGCTCGTCAAGGAGAACGCCGCGTACATCGCGGAACGCGACATCAACGGCGTCTATCGGCTGCTGCTCAAGCTGGCGAGCCCCGAGCTCGTCGCCTCGAAGCTGCCGCGAGCGTCGCTTCAGTACCTCGATTTCGGAGAAGCGGAGGGGCATCACGTCGGGGAGAAGCGCTTCCACGCCGTACAGCGGCGCGTGCCCGCCGCCTTCGCGCCCTGGATGACGGCGTCGGTGCAGGGTTTCGCGCCGACGGCGCTGCGCATCGTGGGCGCCAAGGACATCCTGATCACGACGCGAAGCGTGAGTCAGGACGCGCCGTCCGCGGAGAACCGCACGGTCGAGCTCACGCACGAAATCAGCTGGCGCTGAGCGCCCCGCGCGTTTCCCTCAGCGGAGCCCGCTGGAGAGGGCGCGGGCCTGCCGTTCCGTTTCCGCGCTGGCGGGGAAGAAACACTCGATGCGCAGCTCCTCGAGCGTCACGTCCTGCGGCGTACCCAGCGTCGTGACCGTCGAGAAGTAATCGTAGGTGACGCTGCCGTGCCGGAAGCGGATCGGCAATACCGGCACGAGCGCGAGCGCCAGATTCGGCCGCCGCAGCGCGGGCACGTCCGGGTATTCGAGGATTTCCGCGAGCAACCGCAGCGTCACCACGTCCTTCACGCCGCCGGTCGCCTCGCGATGCAGCCGGTGCAGGAGCGATTCCGCGACCGCCTCCCAGTTCTCGACATGCGGTCTGAGCCCGCTCGGATCGAACATCAGCCGCAGCACGTTCGGCGCCGGGGCGTTCGCCCGCGCACCGAGCAGGAGCTCGAAGAAGCGCCGGGCGGCCGCGTTCGTTTCGAGGATGTCCCAGTGGCGGTTCATGACGACCGCCGGATACGGCTCCTGCTGGCGGAGGATCGCGTCGAGCGCGGCGCGGACCGGGCCGAGCTCGGGCGCGTCGAGCCGCGCTTCACGGTAGAGGGGCGCGTACCCGGCCGCGAGCAGCAAGAGGTTGCGCTCGCGC